>JBOGYT010000038.1:0-4663 GCA_050696955.1 Solirubrobacteraceae bacterium
CGCCAGCCGCGCCGCGCCCTCGAGCGCTTGCGCCGGGCTGTCTGCGGCCAGCGCGGCTCCGTAGAGGTCACGCACGACGCCGAACCCGGCGGCGCGCTCGAACTCTCCCCCGCGACCCATGAGCGCCCGAAAGCCGGCGGCGTGGCGCAGTGCCGCCGCCAGCAGCGCCGTCTTGCCGCAGCCCGCGGGCGCCTCTACGACGACGACCCGGCCGGCGCCCGACCGGGCGCAGGCCAGCGCGCTCTCGAGGGCCTCAAGCTCGTGCTCGCGGCTCCGAGAGGAGCACTGTGGCCTCACGGCTCACCGAGCGGCGTGAAGATCGCGGGCGTGGCGAGTTATGACCACCGGGTGGTAACAAGTCACCACACCCGCCGCACGAGCCAGCGGTTCAATCGAGGACCAACACCACGGGCCCGCCCGCCGCGCTCACGCCTCGATCGGCGCCGCGCCCGTCCCCGTGACGCGCGTGACCTCGGCTATCGAGGTCAGCCCGAGCCGGACCTTCTCCAGCCCGTCGTCGCGCAGCAGCCGCATGCCCTGGCGCACCGCGATCTCGGCGATGTCCGACCCGGGAGCGCGCGCGAGCGCGAGCTTGCGGATCTCGTCGGTGACGGTCATGACCTCATAGAGGCCGATGCGGCCCTTGTAGCCGGAGTGGCCGCAGCGCGGGCAGCCGTGCGCGATGTAGGCCTCCATGTCGAGCTGGCTGCGGATGCCGTTGGCGCGCAGGACGTCGGAGCTGATGATCTGGCGCTGCTTGCAGTGCTGGCACAGGCGCCGCGCGAGGCGCTGGGCGACGACGCAGTCGATCGCCGAGGCGACGAGGAAGGGCTCGATGCCCATCTCGACGAGGCGTGTGATGGCGCTCGCGGCGTCGTTCGTATGCAGCGTCGAGAGCACGAGGTGGCCGGTGAGCGCGGACTCGACCGCGATCTGCGCCGTCTCGCGGTCGCGGATCTCGCCGACCATGATGATGTCGGGGTCGGCGCGCATCATCGAGCGCAGCCCGGTGTGGAAGTGCAGGCCGGCCTTGGGGTTGATCTGGACCTGGGTGATCCCGTCGATCTGGTACTCGACCGGGTCCTCGATCGTGATGATGTTCTTCTCGAGCGTGTTGAGGTCGCCGAGCGCCGCGTAGAGCGTCGTCGACTTGCCCGAGCCCGTCGGTCCCGTCACGAGGACGGCGCCGTAGGCCTGGCGGAACGCGCGGTCGAAGCGCTCGTGCTCGGCGGGCGCCATGCCGAGCTTCTCGAGCGACATGATCACCGAGCTCTTGTCGAGGATCCGGATGACGATCGACTCGCCGTGCACGCTGGGCAGCGTCACGACGCGCATGTCGATGTGGTGGCCGTCGATCGACAGCCCGACGCGGCCGTCCTGTGGGACGCGCCGCTCGGCGATGTCGAGGTCGCTCATGATCTTCACGCGGCTGATGACGCCGAGGACCATCCGGCGCTGGATCGTCGCCGTCTCGACGAGCACGCCGTCGATGCGGAAGCGCACGCGCATCTCCGAGCCCATGGGCTCGAGGTGGATGTCCGACGCGCCCTGCTCGACGGCCTGGGCGATGATCTGGTTGACGAGCCGGATGACCGGCGCGTCGTCGGCGGACTCGCGCAGGTCGACGACCTCGGCCGGGCCGTCGTCGTCGTCGTCGAGGAGCTCGCTGTCGGCGACGACGTCCTCGAGGCGCGTGAGGCGCGCGATGAGCGCGGCGATGTCCTCGCGGCTCGTGACCGCGGGCCGGATCTCCTTGCCGGTCAGGAGCGCGATGTCGTCCACCGCCAGCACGTTGGCCGGGTCGGCCATCGCGACCATGAGCGTGCGGTCGTCGACGAACGCGACCGGCACCGCCTCGTAGCGCTTGGCGGCGGGAATCGAGATGAGGTTCGCGGCGACCATGTCGGGCTGGAAGATCCCGAGGTCGAGGTGATCGAGCCCGTGACGCTCGGCGACGGCGCGGGCGAGGCCGTCGGCGGTGAGCAGCTGCTGATCGAGCAGGACGTCCTCGGGCATCTTGCCGGCGCGGCGCGCCTCGTCGGTGGCGGCGTTGACGCGCTCGCGGTCGACGAGGCCGAGATCGACGATGACGTCCGTCAAGAAGCGCGCCGGCCCACCCGCGTGACGCGGCTTCGTGATCCCGTCCGGGATCTCACGCGACGGCGGGTTCAGTGGGATGGGTTCGGGGAACACGTGGTTGTCATCCGGCGTCACGCACCGCTGCCCGCATCAGGTGACGCGGGGCCGGAAGACCCGTCCAGAGGGTGAAGCTCAGCGCTCCCTGGCACACCAGGATCTCGAGGCCGTCGACGGTGTCCAGACCCCGCCGGGCAGCCTCTGCGATGAGCGCCGTTCCGCCGGCCCTGTACACCAGGTCAACCACGGTTGTGTATTCGCGGAGTCCATCGGCGTCCAGCCCTGGCAGCTTGAAATCCGTGGACGAACGGTCGAGACCCACGCTCGTGCAGTTCACGAGCAGCTGCGCGGGGCGCGGCTCGGCCACGACGCGCACGCCAAGCGCCGCGGCGCGCTCCGGCGTCCGGTTCCAGACGCTGACGTCGACCCCCGCGCGCGTCAGCGCCCAGACGACCGCGCGCGCGCTGCCGCCGGCGCCGAGGACCATCGCCGTCTGGGGGATCTTGCCCCCGAGCGCGGCGATCAGGCCTGGCGCGTCGGTGTTCTCGGCGGCGATCGAACCATCGTCGGCGAACGTCAGCGTGTTCGCTGCGCCGATCTCGCGCGCGGCTTCGCTCGCGGTGTCGGCGGCCGCCAGCGCGGCCTCCTTGTGCGGGATCGTCACGTTCGCGCCGGCGAACCCCGCGGGGCCGAGCGCGCGGATCGTGTCGGTCAGCGCCTCCGGCGCGACCGGCAGGCGCTGGTAGCGCTCCAGGCCGGCGGCCTGCATCATCGCCGGCGAGCGGCTGTGGCCCACGGGCCAGCCGAGCACCCCGTAGCGGCGATTCAGCACGTGGTCGGCGACTTGCCGGCCTGCTGGCGCGCCGCGTTGTAGCGGTCGTAGTCGCGCTGGAATTGCTTGGGCGTCGTCGAGAAGGCGTGGCTGCACGTGCCGGGCTTGACGACGAAGTAGCGGTAGCTCACACGCGCGGGGTTCGCGGCGGCGCGAATCGACGCCAACCCGGGGTTGCCGATCGGCGTCGGCGGCAGCCCGGCGCGCTTGCGCGAGTTGTAGGGAGAGTCGATCGCGAGGTCCGACCTCGTCAGCGCACCGTCCCACTTGCGCAGGATGAAGCGGATCGTCGCGTCGATGCCCAGCGGGACGCCGTCCTTGAGCCGGTTGTAGATGACCGCGGAGATGAGCCGTCGCTCGCGCTCGACCCCGGCCTCGCGCTCGATCATCGAGGCGACGATGAGCACGTCGTAGGCCGTCAGCTTGCGGCGATGGGCGCGGCGCAGGTTGACGCGGTTGAAGTTCTCCTTGAACGCGGCGAGCTGGCGCTCGACGAGGTCCCGCGCGGTGGCATCGCGGCGCAGCTCGTAGGTCGACGGGAAGAGGAAGCCCTCGAGCGAGCGCGTGCCGCGCGGTGCGTCGTAGCGAGACGGGTGCAGCGCCCCGGAGAATCGCTGCGAGGCCTCGAGGTAGTCGCCCGTCAGCTTCGCGTCGCGCACGATCGGCACGATCTCGCGCCGCGAGCGGCCCTCCGGGATCGTCACGTCGAGCGTGTCCCCCTTGGAGGCGGACGGCGCCTTGCTGAGCGCGGCGATCGCCGAACCGTAGGTCGTGTCGCGCCGCAGGTCGTAGGTGCCTGATTGCAGATCGCCGCGCTTGCCGGCGATGGTCGCGCGCAGCTCGAAGATGAAGCTCGAGTCGACGACCTTCGCCTCCGCCAGCAGGTCGCCGATCTCGCCGACGCTCGAGCCGGGCGGGATCTCGACGCTGACGGGCACGCCGGGATCGCCGGCGAACGGCTCGAAGACCTTCACGACGCCGAGCAGGAGCGCCGCCAGGACGAGCAGCGCGATGATCGCGAAGAGCCGCTTGCCCAGCGATCTGCGCGCCCGCACGGGCCCGCGCCGGACATCGGCCGGCGGCGTCACGACCGGCCGGCTCGGGTGGGCGAGGCGGCGCGCCCAGCGCACCCCGAGCGGTCGCTCGGTCTCGTCGGACAGCGCCCCGGCGGGGGCAGCGGGCGGCGCCGGCGGCTCGGGCTGGATCTTGCGCACCGGTATGTCGGGCGCGGGCGGCGCGGGCTCGGGTAGCGGGGGCTCGGGTGGCTCATGGTGCTCGGGAGGGGGCTCGGCGGCCGCGGGCGGCTCGGGAAGCGCGGCCGGCGCCGGAACCACCCCCCTCCGTCGCGCCTCGCGCTCCAGCCGATCGCGCTCGCGTTCTTCGGCGGTACGTTCGCGGCTCGGGCCGGGGTCGTCTCGGCGAAGCGGAGTCATGAGGGCAGCGCGTCAGGCTACCCGGCGGCGCGGGCGGAGCGTGCCGCCAGCCAGCCCTCGAGCAGGTGCGCCGCCGCACGCGAGTCCTCCGAGCTCGCCGGATCGCCGGGATCGCGCTCGGCCAGGCGCGTCGTGAAGCGCTCGTCGTACAGCTCGACCGGCACGGGCAGCCGCTCCTGAAGGCGGGCCGCGAACTCGCGCGCCTCGACGGTCTGCGCCGAGTCGCCGCCCGCCAGCGACAGCGGCAGCCCGACGACGACGA
>JBOGYT010000039.1:0-7848 GCA_050696955.1 Solirubrobacteraceae bacterium
CCCCCACCCGGCGCCGGCGCCGGCGCATCCGCCGGCCGTCCGCGCTGGGACGATTGCCCCACGCGCTCGTGAAGCGCCGGTCCCCCTCGAAGATGACGCAGCGTCCCCATGACGGCGGGCGGGCGGCGCGTGATCGTCTCCCTCCAACGCCCGTGGCAGAGTGGCAGACGCAGAGGTGCCGCGGGCCCGGGGGGCAAGGAGACGGCACGATGGGCGACCGGGATCACTCGGCCGGGTCCGCGACGAGCTTCGCGCAGTCGGCGCGAATCCACAGGCTGTTCAACGCCGCCCGGCGGCGGCGCGGCGCGCGAAGCGGCACCGCCGACCGGCTCGCCGCCGCTGCCGAGCGCCAGCTCGTGATCGCGGCCAAGCACGGCGGCGACGCCGAGCGCGCCGCGTTCGTGCAGGTCTGCACACCGCTCATCGCCAGCCTCGCGAGCATGTATCACGGTCGCAAGGAGATCGACGGCGACGAGCTCATGCAGGAGGGCGTGGTCGGGTTGCTGCGAGCGCTCGAGCGCTTCGACCCCGAGCTCGGCGCGCCGTTTTGGATGTACGCGTCATGGTGGGTGCGCCAGGCGATGCAGCGGCTCGTCGCGGAGCTCGGCGGCCCGATCGTCCTCTCCGATAGCGCGCTGCGCAAGCTCGCGCGCATCAACGACGCGCGCACCGAGATCCTCCAGCGGGAGCGGCGCGAGTCGCGCACCGCGGACGTCGCGAGGATCACCGGGATCTCGCCAACGCAGGTCGACAGCCTGCTCGCCGCAGACCGCCACCCGCGCGCGCTCGAGGAGCCCGTCCGCAACGACGGCCAGGCGGGCGCCACGTTCGAGGAGATGCTCCACGACCCGTCCGCGAGCGAGGCGTTCGAGCGCATACCGAGCAGGATCGACGCCGACGAGCTGCCGCGTCGTCTCTGCGTGCTCGACGAGCGCGAGCGCACGATCATCCGCGCGCGGTTCGGCCTCGGCAGGCCGGAGCGCACCCGACTGGAGCTCGGCGAGAAGCTCGGCCTGACCGCGGAGCGCATCCGCCAGATCGAAGTGGAGTCGTTGCGCAAGCTGCGGCACGCGCTCTGACCGGACGGCCTCGTCAGGGCGCTCGCGCCGCGGTTGCGCGCAGCCGTCGTACCGTGTCGCGTAGGGCCACGGCGATGAGCTCCACCTCGATGGGCGTTCTCGACGAGGAGGAGCGCCCACTCGCGCATCCCTTGATGCCCGCCTTTGCCCGGCGCGGACGGCGGCGCCGCGGGGTCGAAGCCCATGCCGTCGTCGTAGACCTCGACGTACACCCCACCGGCCGCGCCCGACGCCTCGACGCGGATGTGGTGGGCACCCGAGTGGCGCCGGGCGTTCGTCAGCGCCTCGCCGAGGATGCGCAGGATCTCCGTGCCCCGCGTGCCGAGCCGCGTCGACGTGCGCCGAGGCCAGCGTGCCGACCTGGGTGAGCACGATGGCGCGCGTCAGATCCTGGAGCGACGCGCACCCTTCCCGTGGCGAGTCAGCGGGCGGCGAGGCGCTCGTTTACGAGCCGCACCGCCATCGAGCCCTCGCCGACCGCGGTCGCGACGCGCTTCACCGAGCCCGCGCGCACGTCGCCGGCGGCGAACACCGCCGGCTGGGAAGTTTCGAGCAGGAGTGGCTCGTGTGGCGTACCCGCGTCGCGGCCCGCGGCCGCGGCGTCGCGGCCGGTGCGGATGTAGCCGCCGTCGTCGAGGTCGAGCAGCCCGCCGAGCCACGCGGTGTGCGGGCTTGCTCCGATGAAGACGAACACGGCGCGGGCCGCGAGCGTCATGCACTCGCCGCTGAGGTTGTGCTCGGCGACGACGGCCTCGAGCGCCCGGTCGCCGCACAGCTCGCGCAGCTCCGTGCTCGTGTGGACCGCGACGTTCGGGATGCGCTCGATGCGGTCGGCGAGGTAGCGCGACATGTGCTCGCCGAGCGTGCGCTCGCGGACGACGAGGTGGACGATCGGCACCTGCTCGGACAAGAACACCGTCGCCTGGCCCGCGGAGTTGCCGCCGCCCACGACGACGACGGGGGCGCCCGCGCACAGCTGCGCCTCGGCGACCGTCGCGGCGTAGTACACCCCGAGGCCCTCGAATGCCTGGATGCCCGGGATCGGCAGCTTGCGGTAGCGCACGCCGGTCGCGATGACGACGCTGCGCGCCCGGATCGTGTCCGCGTGCTCGCACATGACCGCGTAGCCGTTGCCGCACGGCTCGATCGCGGCCGCCTCCGCCGGCACGGTGATGCGAGCTCCGAACTTCGCGGCCTGGATCTCGGCGCGCTCGGCGAGCTCGGCGCCCGAGATCCCGGACGGGAACCCGAGGTAGTTCTCGATGCGCGAGGACGTGCCCGCCTGCCCGCCGGTGGCGACGCCCTCGACGGCCATCGTGCGCAGCCCCTCCGACGCCCCGTAGACGGCGGCGGCGAGGCCCGCCGGCCCGGCCCCGACGACGAGCAGGTCGCAGCTCACCTCGCCGTTGGACCGGTCGAGCAATCCGAGCACGCGGGCGAGCTCGTGGTTGGTGGGATTGCGCAGGACCTCCGAGCCGCGCACGATGACGATCGGCGTCTCCTCTGTCGCGACTCCGAGCGTGCGCAGCAACCGCTCGGCGCCCGGATCCTCCTCGAGGTCCACCCAGCGGTGCGGCAGCCGGTTGCGCGCGGCGAACTCGCGCAGGCGCCGCGTGTCGGGCGAGAAGCGCGAACCGACGATCCGCAGGCCCGTTCCGAGGCCGACGAGGATCGAGCGGCGCAGCAGCAGCGAGCGCAGGATGAGGTCACCGAGCTCGGGATCGTTGGCGACGAGCTCGCGCAGGCGGCTCGTCGCGATGCGCAGGACGGCGCCCGGTTCGCGCACGACGGCGCTGAGGAACACGGGCTGCCCGATGAGGAGGCCCAGCTCGCCGACGAATCGGCCCGGCCCGTGGACCGCGACGAGCCGCTCGTCCTCGCCGCCGTAGCCCTCGACGACCGCGACGGTGCCGGCGAGGATCACGAAGAAGTCGCAGCTCGTGTCGCCCCCCCGGTAGAGGACGTCTCCGGCGTGCGTGCTGCGGCGCTCGCCGAGCATCGCCAGCGCCTGGATCTGCTCCGGGCTCAGCCGCGGGTACGCCCCGTGGACGTCGGGTGTCTCGTCGGACGGCGACGTCATCCGAGCACCCGCCCGAGGACGGCGGCGGTTGGCTGGGCGATCGGCGTGGTACATCGATACCCATGCCGGCGATGACCGTTGGCGTCCTCGCCGCCCACGACGACGCCAAGCACCTGGCGGAGCGCCTGACCGGCGAGCTGCCGGACGCGCTCGGCGCGCGCTTCGGGGACGTGGAGTGGCGCGTGCGCCGTGCCGAGGCGGCCTCCGCGGACCCGATCGCGGACGAGCGCGAGCTCATCGAGGCGGTGCGCCAGCGCGCGCTCCAGGAGAGCTGGGACGTCGCGCTCGGCCTCACCGACCTCCCGCTCAGCGTGCGCCGCCGTCCCGTACGAGCACACGTCAGCCCTCAGCACCGGGTCGGGCTCGTGTCGGTGCCGGCGCTCGGCGCGGTGCGCCGCGAGCAGCGGCTGCGCGAGACGGCGCTCTCGCTCATCGAGCGGCTCGCGTGCGTCGACGGTCGCGTCGAGGACCTCGCGGACGAGGGCGCGCGCGACGCAGGCGTCATCGAGCTCACCGGCTCGGTCCTGCGCAACGACCTTCGCCTGCTCGTAGGCATGGTGCGGGCCAACCAGCCCGCGCGCGCCGCCGCGGGCATGTCCCACGCGGCGCTCGGCGCGCTGGGTACGGCGGCGTTCGCGCTCTCGTCCGAGAACGTCTGGACGCTCGCCGACCGGATGAGCGTCGTACGGCTCGTGGCGCTGCTGCTCATCTCCGTGGCCCTCACGACGGTCGCGCTGGTCGCGGCGCACGGCCTGTGGGAGCGCACGTCCAACCCGTCGGCGCGGCGGCGCATCGTGCTCTTCAACCTCTCGACGACGATCACGCTCGTGCTCGCGACCGCCGCGCTCTATGTCGCGCTGTTCGTGGTCGCCGCCCTCTCCGCCGCCGTGCTGATCCCCCCACCGGCGCTCGAGGCGGCCGTCGGCCATGCGGCCGGCCTCGGCGACTACGCGCGCCTGAGCTGGCTCGTCGCTTCGATCGCGACCGTCGGCGGCGCGCTCGGCTCGCTCATCGACTCCGACAGGGCCGTCCGCAATGCGGTCTATCACCCGCGCTCGAGCCATCGCGACGAATAGGCAAGGCAAACTGGCCGCACGGTAGGTTTCCCACGACCGGGGCGGCAAGGGGCAAATTCCTCATTCCTTTCCGCTTGACCGCGGGCGCGTCATCCGATCGCTGCTGTGGTGGCGGCTCGGCGACGCCGACCGCGCACGCGATGGCGGCCGGATCGGGCGCGCGTTCGGCTGGTCCCACACTGCCTACAGCCGGATCTCGATGGGTGACAATCGCGGGTTCGAGTCCCTCGCTCCCGCTATTGTCACCCCGCTTCTTCGGTCGGGTTTCGGCCCGTTCGGAGGCGGCGGTGAAGTAGCACACGAGGCCGCGTGGGGCTCGACGGCGACGATCTGCCCATCCTGCTGCCAGCGTAAAGCGACACCTGCGAGAACTCTCAGAACTCGCGACCCCACCGCCAAAGGGACGGCTGACGCCACGTCCGGCCCCGCGATCGTCCGCGGTTCCGCTCACCCGGCCGGCCGGTGCGATGGCGAGAAGCGACACGGAGGACAGCGATTTCATGGCGATCACTCGCACGGTCGCATGGATCGACCGGGTTTATGGCTGAGCGCGATCCCAGCTACCGACCGCCGGGCGATCTGACCGCATACGCGGAGGTCATCTTCGACGGACCGGTGTTCCTGGGATCGCACCGCGTGCTCGGCTTCCCAAAGGAGAGACCATCCGGCGCCATCTCGCCGAGGGCATCGCCGTCAGCGAGATCGCCAAGCCCGTGCGCATCGGCGCCGGCTGCATCATCGGCAACCACGTCGTCATCCACGAAGGAACCAGCATCGGCGCGGACAGCGTGATCGACGATCGAACTTGCATCGGGTACGACGCCCGCGTGGGCGCCAGGACGCGCATCACGTACGGCTCGTTCGTCTGCGACCGCGTCACCATCGGCGACGACGCCCGCATCGGCGGCTTCGTCTGCGACGCCGCCGAGATCGGTGAACGAGCAACCGTCATGGGAGCCCTCGTCCACGAATACCGAGCCCGCACGTCGACTGGTGGAGCCCCGCGGAAGGAGCGCCCCTCGTTGAGGCCGAAGCCGTGATCGGCTACCACGCCACCGTCGTCGGAGACGTCCGAATCGGGCAGCGAGCCTACATAGCCGCCGGAGCGATCGTGACCCGCGACGTCAAGCAGGTCGAGGGCTGGAACGACGGTGCGCAGCTCAAGCCGTTCCGCCGGCGGCCGATGGTCGGACTGGACTGAGCGCGAGATGAGGATCCGCTGGGAGCCCGGACCCGCCGACGCGGTCACGTACTTCGTCGACGACGTGCCGGTCGGCACGGCTGACGCCGGCTTCGACGAGGTCCTCGACCTCGTGGAGTCGCACGCGGAGCCCGTGACGCTGGAGATCCGCAGCATCCCCCCGGGCGGCGGCGACCTCGACGACGCGCTGCCGTTCGGCGACCGGCTGGAGGAGCTTCGGCGGCGACTCGGGGCGCGGCAGGCGCGCTACGAGCCCTTCGGTTGGGCGGGGAGCGAACCGGAGATCGTCGGCGAGGGTTGAGCGAGTCGGCTCACGGCGGGTCGGCGGTGCCCTCGGCGGGGGGCGGCAGCTCCGCAACCGTGGCGCGCGGCTCGTCCCAGGCGAACGCGGCCTCGTTCAGCGGCAGGCCGCTCTTGCGGTACTCCAGCCGGGCCGCGGCGAAGACCATCGGCATCGTCAGCACGTGGTCCGGCTCCGACGCGGCCGCGAACGTCGCGTTCACGGCGACGTTGTGGATTCCGCCTCCGGACAGCGTGAGGCGCGCGAGCCGGCCGAAGTCGAGGCGATCCGTGCTCACCGCGCCGACGAAGGCCCCGCGCCAGATCCGCTCGCGCTCGACGGGACCGGGGAACGGGAAGTCGACGACGAAGCGGATCCGCCGCGTGAAGGCGTGGTCGAGCGAGCTCTTCATGTTCGTCGTGAGGATCGCCAGGCCGCGGTAGTCCTCCATGCGCTGCAGGAGGTAGTTGACCTCGATGTTGGCGTAGCGGTCGTGGCTGTCCTTGACCTCGCTGCGCTTGCCGAACAGGGCATCGGCCTCGTCGAAGCAGAGGATCGTGCCGCCCTGCTCGGCCGCGTCGAACACCCGGCGCAGGTTCTTCTCGGTCTCGCCGATGTACTTGCTGACCACGCCCGACAGGTCGATGCGGTACAGATCGAGCCCGAGGTCCGCGGCGATCACCTCGGCGGCAAGCGTCTTGCCCGTTCCGCTCTCGCCCGCGAACAGGGCGCTGATCCCCAGGCCGCGGCTCATCCGCTCCGACAGGCCCCAGTCGTTGTAGACCGTCGCGCGGTGGCGGACCTGCTCCTTGATGCGCTCGATCTGCTCGAGGATCTCCTGGGGAAGGATCAGGTCGTTCGCCCCGACCTTCGGTTGCGCGCGCCTGCCGAGCAGGTCGAGGCTCGGCCGGGTCGAGACGAGGACCGAGCGCCAGAGCGCCCTGCGCTGCTGCGCCTCGTCGGCCTCGCCGCCGGCCTGGCCGACGGCGGAGGCGAGCTGATGGATCGTCAGCGGGTCGAGATCGAAATGGGCCGCCAGGTCGTCGGCGAGCGGCTTCTGCGCCGCGGGCAGCGACGCGTCCCACACGGCCGCCTGCTCGCGCGAGGTCGGGTTGACGACGTCGACGACGAGCGCCGTGCTGTCGAGGCCCGGCCACGTCTCCCGGCTGTCGACGAACACGAGCCCCTGGACGCGAGCGAGCAGCCGGCTCGCGGCGAGCCGCGCATCCTGGCCGAGCTCCCCGGACTGGTCGGACGCGTCGAGGTACAGCGACAGCGGCGACAGCAGCGAGTCTCGCTCCCAGAGCCGGATCACACCGTTGAGCTCCGCACCGGGCGGCGGGAGGTTCGTGACGGGCAGGCGGACGATGAACAGGTCCAGCGTCGCCGCGATCTGCTCGGCGATGATGCGCTTGCTCGTCGAATGCGGTCCGCTGAGGCACACGACGACCTTGCTCGACGGCGCCGCCCGGGCCCAGCGGACGATCATCTCGATCGTCTCGCCGTGCGACCGCGCGGTCGGCAGGTCGGCGGACTGCGCGGCCATCGGCACGAGCAGCTCACCGATCCGCTCGTCGATGTGATCCAGCCCCTTCAAGAGGTTCACCACCCGCTCGTCGGCGCCCAGCTGCGCGTTCACGAGGCTGTCCGACGCTCCCGCCGGCGTCACGAGCTGCAGCCGCCGCAGCGGCCGGTGGGGCGCGAGCGCCTCCCATTCAGGGTCGTCGAACAGCCGCAGGGCGAGGCCGAACGTCGGCAGCGACCGGCCCGCACGGCCCTGGACCTCGGCGCAGAGCTCGGCGATCGCCGGGTCGAGCTCGGTGGCGACCGCCAGCAGCAGGATGTCGCGCTCGAACGGCGACAGTCCGAGGCGCCGCGCGAGCTCCACGAGCGCGGGCTCTCCGCTGCCCGCCAGGGCCTGCATCTCGTCCGCCGCTGCCGCGACCTCGTCGACCGTCAGCGCGCTCGCGATCGGCTCCGGCAGCTCGACGGCCGCCGGGCTCGTGATCTCCTCCGACTCGGCCGGCACGTCCGCGTACGCCGGCGCAGGGGCGACGTCGGCGGGAGCGCGGGCTCTGCGGCCCCACGGCAGGAGGCTCAGCCGGCTGCGGCCGTCCCGCGCGGGTCGAGCC
>JBOGYT010000040.1:0-8847 GCA_050696955.1 Solirubrobacteraceae bacterium
GGGCGGCCACGGCGGAGAGCAGCGCGGCCACGGCGATCCTTCGAGCCCGCGCGACGGGGGTCGCCTCCGTGAACGTCATGTCCATCCACCTCCGTGCGGTTGGCCTGTCAGACGAACAACGGTACGCCCTTCGAGCGACGTCCGTGCCGCGAGCGGTGCTATGCCGAGCGGCGCAGCGGCTCGGCCAGCCGCGCGCGCGTCACCGCGATCGCCTCCGGGTTGGAGTCGACGAGCACGAAGCGCCGGCCGAGCTGCAGGCAGACCGCGCCGAGCGTGCCCGAGCCGGCGAACGGATCCAGGCACCAGCCGCCGGGACGCGACGACGCGGCGACCATCCGCCGCACGATGCCGGCGGGCTTCTGCGTCGGGTAGCCGGTCTTCTCGCGCGAGTTCGTCGGCACGATCGTGTGCCACCAGCAGTCGCTCGGGCGCTTGCCGCGGGCGCTCTTCTCGGGACCGACGAGACCGGGCGCCATGTACGGCTCGCGGTCGACCTCGGCGTCGTCGAAGTGATAGCGCGCGCGGTCGCGGACGTAGACGAGGATCGTGTCGTGCTTGGCGGGCCAGCGGCGCTTGGGGCGCCCGCCGTAGTCGTAGATCCAGATGAGCTCGTTGAGGAAGCACTCCGTGCCGAAGAGCTCGTCGAGCGCGAGCTTCGCGCGGTGGGCCTCGCGGTAGTCGAGATGCAGGTACAGCGTGCCGTGCGGCGCGAGCAGCTCGCGCGTGCGCCGCAGCCGCGGCTCGAGGAACGCGACGTAGTCCTCGAACGTGTCGGCGTAGCCGAGCTCACCGCGGCGGCGCTCGATGCCCGTGTTGAACGGCGGGTCGAGGTAGGCCATGTCGAACGCGCCGTCCGGGAGCGCGTCCATGACTGCGAGGTTGTCGCCCGCGATGAGCAGATCGTCGTCGAGCGCGACCGGGTCGCCGTGGGCCGGGGTGCGCATCCGCGGGGGAGGGTATCCGCTGGGGATGCCGGAGCCGGCCGTGTGGCCGGCGGAGGTGGGCCCCCGCGCGCTTTCCAGGCGTGTGCCAGGGTATGTGCGGATGTTTGCCGTCCGCGTGCTCGCGGTGCTCGTCGTCGCCGTGCTCGCAGGACTCGGCGCCACGCTCGTTCTCGATCGGGACCCCAGCGGCCCGCCGAAGCTCGTGCCCGGCTCCGGCCAGGCGCCCGGACGCGACGACGAGGCCGTCGACCCGCTCGCGTACACGCCGGCGCGCGAGGCGCAGCTCACGGCCGCCGCTGCCCGCGGGCACGCGCACGTGATCTACGCCAAGAGCCCGGGCGGCGCGCCGGCGAGCGCGGCGCGGACCGCGCGCTACCGGCCGGTCGTCGAGACGGTCGCCGAGGCGCAGCGGCTCGACCCCGACACGCTCGAGGCGATCATCCTGCTCGAGAGCGCCGGCCGACCCGATGCCACCGCAGACCCGCAGCTCGAGGGCGCGGTCGGCCTGGCGCAGATCCTCGCCGAGACCGGGCGCAACCTGCTGCAGATGCAGGTCGATCCCGCCGGAGCGCGGCGCGTGACGCGGTCGATCGCGCGCGCGACGCGCAAGCGCAAGGGCAAGCTCGTGGCGCGCCTGCGCGAGCGGCGCCGGCGGATCGACCAGCGCTTTGACCCGACGAAGTCGATCCAGGCGATGGGTCGCTACCTCGCGTTCGCGCGCGGCGAGCTGCGGCGCGACGACCTGTCGGTCGTGAGCTACCACATGGGTGTGGGCAACCTGCAGACCGTCCTGCGACTGTACGGCGACCGCGACGCGTCCTACGCGAAGGTGTACTTCGACGCGACGCCGCTGCGCAACCCGCGGACGTACGCGAAGCTCGCGTCGCTCGGCGACGACTCCTCGACGTATCTGTGGCGCGTCCTCGCGGCCAGGGAGATCATGCGGCTGTACCGCACCGAGCCGGGGCAGCTCGATCGGCTGTCGGCGCTGCACAACGCCAAGAACTCCGCCGAGGAGGTGCTGCATCCGCGCGCCGCGACCGAGCGCTTCGCCACGCCCGGCGACCTGCGCCGCGCCTACCGCGACCGGCGCCTGCTCGAGCTGCCGCGGGACCTGCTCGCGCGCCACGGCCTGCGGATCGACCGCGGCATGGGACAGCTCGCCGGGCGCCTGCACCGCTCGCGCACGACGTACCGCGGCCTGCGGCCCGCGGCGCTCGCGCTGCTCGTCTACCTCGGCGCCGGCGTCGAGGCGATCTCCGGCCAGACGCCGCTCGTCGTCACGAGCACGGTGCGCGACCAGCGCTATCAGCGGCTGCTCGTCCGCGGCAACATCGAGGCGACGCGCAACTACTCGCTGCACACGACCGGCTGGGCGTTCGACGTCCTGCGCTCGTACCGCTCGCGCGCGCAGAGCCGGGCGTTCGAGTTCATGCTCGGGCGCCTGCAGTCGCTCGACCTCATCGCGTGGGTGCGGGAGCCGGCAGCGATCCATGTGACGGTGTCGTCGGAAGCGACGTCGCTGCTGGGCGTGCTCTGAGCCGCGCGCGCAGCGCGATCAGGCCGGCGAGTCCGGCAAGCGCCGACAGCCCGCCGGCGCAGGCCAGCGTGCCGCGCGGGCCGATCGCGGCCACGAGCAGGCCCGGACGTGGATGAGGCTGCGAAACATCACGTTCCTGAGCCCGCGGGCGGCGCCGCCGAGCAGCGAGCACGAGCGCGCCGGGAATTCAGGAACGGCTCAGCTCAGCAGCTCGCGCACGTGCGCCGCGACGTTCGCGGGCGTGATGCCGAGCTTCTCGAGCACGACCTCGCCGGGCGCCGACGCGCCGAAGCGCTCGACGGACACGCTGACGTCGGCGTAGCGCTCCCAGCCCAGACGCACCGCGGCCTCGACCGAGACCGTCGGCATGTCGATCGGCAGCACCGACTGCTGGTAGTCGTCGTCCTGCTGCTCGAAGAGCTCCCAGGAGGGCATCGAGACGACGCGCACCGGGACGTCGAGCTCGTCGCGCGCGGCCAGCGCGGTCGACACCTCGCTGCCGGTGGCGACGATCGTCGCCTGCGCGCCGTCGGCGTCGGCGAGCACGTAGGCGCCGCGCCCGACCCCCGAGACGTCGCCGTACTCGCCGCTCGAGCGATCCAGGACGGGTAGGTCCTGCCGCGACAGCGCCATCGCCGCGGGCCCCTCGAGGTCCTCGAGGATCACGCGCCAGGCCTCGGCGGTCTCGGTCGCGTCCCCCGGGCGCAGCACGACGAGCCCGGGGATCGCCCGCAGCGCCGCGAGGTGCTCGACCGGCTGGTGCGTCGGCCCGTCCTCGCCGAGCGCGATCGAGTCGTGCGTGAAGACCCAGGCGACCTTCAGCCCCATGAGTGCCGACAGGCGGATCGAGCCGCGCATGTAGTCGGCGAACTGCAGGAACGTCGAGCCGTACGGGCGCGTGATCCCGCCGTGGGCGGCCATGCCGTTGACGGTGCCGCCCATGCCGTGCTCGCGCACGCCGAAGAAGATGTTGCGACCGAGCGTCTCAGCGGTGAAGCGCTCGGAGTTCGGGAACTCCGTCTTCGTCGACTCGCTGAGGTCGGCGGCGCCGCCGAGCATCGTCGGCGTCAGCGCCTCGAAGGCGGCCATGACCTTCGCGCCGGCGGAGCGCGTCGCGATCTTCGGCTTGTCCCATTCGATCTGCGACAGCGCCTCGGCGAGGCCCGGCAGCGGCCGCGCCTCCCACGCGAGGTCCCATTCCTCGGCGAGCTCGGCGTTCGACTCGCGCCAGCTGTCGAAGCGCTCGTGCCATTCGGCGTGGCGGCGGGCGCCGTCCTCCTTCATCGAGAACGCCTCGTAGACCTCCTCGGGCACGTGGAAGTGCGCGTCGGGGTCCCAGCCCATCACCTTCTTCGTGAGCGCGACCTCCTCCTCGCCGAGCGCCGCCCCGTGCACCTTGCTCGTGCCGGCCTTGTTCGGCGACGGGTAGCCGATGATCGACTTCACGCGGATGAGCGACGGGCGCTCGTCGTGGCGTTCGGCGTTACGGATCGCCGTCTCGAGCGCGACGAGGTCGTTGGCGTCGTGGACGTCCTGGACGTGCCATCCGTAGGCCTCGAAGCGGCGGTCGACCTCCTCGCGGTCGAAGCTCAGCGACGTCGGCCCGTCGAGCGAGATGTCGTTGTCGTCGTAGAGGTAGATGAGGCGCCCGAGGGCGAGCTGCCCAGCGAGCGAGGCCGCCTCGGAGGCGATGCCCTCCATGAGGTCGCCGTCGGAGACGATCGCGTAGATGCGGTGGTCCTGGACCTCGGAGCCGTAGCGCTCACGCAGGTAGCGCTCGGCGATCGCCATGCCGACGCCGTTCGCGAAGCCCTGGCCCAGGGGGCCGGTCGTCACCTCGACTCCGGGCGTGACGTTCGTGCGATCGCGCTCGGGATGGCCGGGCGTCTTGGACTCGTACTGGCGAAAGCGCTTGAGCTCGTCCATCGGCAGGTCGTAGCCGGTGAGGTGAAGCACCGCGTAGAGCAGCATCGAGCCGTGGCCGGCGCTCAGCACGAAGCGGTCGCGGTCGGGCCACTCGGGATCGGCCGGATCGTGGGCCATGATCCGGCGGTAGAGGAGGTATGCGGCCGGTGCCATCGCCATCGGCAGGCCGGGGTGGCCGGAGTTCGCCTTCTGGATGGCGTCCATGGCAAGCGTGCGGATCGTGTCGATGCACAGCTGCTCGGTCTTCTCGTCTATTGCGGTCTGCGTGCTCATTGCTTTTAGTATCGCCGGTCGATGCCGGTCGGCGTCTTGCGCCACGAACCTCCGGGAAAAGTGCCCGAATGCCTGCCCGTACCCGCGTTTGCCCATGACTAACGCGATCCGGACCCCCGACGAGATCCTCATCGGCCTGCCCGACTTTCCCTACGAGCCGCACTTCCGCGAGTTCGACGGCCTGCGCCTCGCCCACCTCGACGAGGGGGAGGGGCCGCCCGTGTGGTTCATGCACGGCGAGCCGACGTGGTCGTTTCTGTGGCGCAAGGTCTTCGCGCCGGTCGTCGACGCGGGCTTTCGCGCGATCGTCCCCGACCTGCCCGGCTTCGGGCGCTCGGACAAGCCGACGGACATCCGCTGGTACACGTACGAGCGCCACTACGACGCGATGGCGGCGCTGCTGGATGAGCTCGACCTGCGAGGCGCGACGATGGTCGTCCACGACTGGGGCGGCCCGATCGGCCTGCGCCTCGCCGTCGATCAGCGCGAGCGCTTCGACCGCCTCGTGATCCTCGACACGGGACTGGCGACCGGGCACTGGCAGATGAACGACCTGTGGCTCGCGTTCCGCGACTTCGTCCGCGCGACCGAGGACCTGCCGATCGGCCGGGTCGTGCGCGGCGGATGCCATGCCGATCCGGGCAAGGAGGTCCTCGCGGCCTATGACGCGCCGTACGTCAACGCCGCGTCGAAGGCCGGCGCGCGCGCGTTCCCCGAGCTCCTCCCGACCGGACCCGACGACCCGGGCGCGCAGACCGGGCGGCGGCTCATCGCGGCGCTGCGCGAGGACGACCGCCCGACGCTCTCGCTGTGGGGCGCGCAGGACCCCGTGCTGCCGGTGGAGCTGGGGCGCGCGTTCACCGCGGCGATCGGGCGCGACCCGCCGGAGATCGTCGAGGACGCCGGTCACTACCTCCAAGAGGACAAGGGCGAGGAGATCGGGCGGCGGATCGCGGAGTGGCTGACGAGCTGACGTGGCCCGCGGTGATGGCCTGGCGCGTCGAGCGCCAGGGGCTCGCCGGGCGCGCGGCGGCGGAGCGCTGGCCCGAGGTCGTGCGCCGCATCTGCGGTCTGCACGCACAGCTCCCAAGCTCGGCGGAGCTGACGCTGTGGGCGCGCGTCGAGGATCTTCCGCGCGACGCGCTCGAGACCGCCCTGTGGACCGACAGGACGCTCGTCAAGACGTGGGCGATGCGCGGCACGCTGCACCTGCTCGACGCTTCCGAGCTCGGCCTCTGGGTCGGCGCCCAGGGCGCGCTCAAGCCGCGCTACGAGATGGCGAGCTGGCGCAAGGCGTTCGGAATGACGAGCGAGGAGGCCGCGGCCGTGCTCGATGCGATCGCGACAGCGCTCGAACCCGAGCCGCTGATGCGCGACGGGCTCGCTGACGCCGTTGCCGAGATGCTCGGGAGCGCGCGCCTCGGTGCGGCCGTGCGCGGCAGCTGGGGCACGATGCCCAAGCTCGCGGCGTTCCGCGGCGACCTGTGCTTCGCGCCGTCGCAGGGCCGCCACGTGCGCTTCACGCGGCCGGACCTGTGGCTCGAGCGCTTCGAGCGCGCCGCGCCGCGCGAGGCCATGGCGGAGGTCGTCCGCCGCTACCTCGCCGTCTACGGCCCCGCGACGCGCGAAGCGTTCGCGCGCTGGTTCGGCATGCCGTCGGCGGCGCAGGCGGGACGCGAGATGAAGCGCCTCGGCGACGAGGTCGCGCTCGTGTCGCTCGGCGGCCAGGAGATGTGGATGCTGGCCGCGGACGTCGAGCCCGCGACGCGCGCCGAGCCGGCCGGCGTCGTGAACCTCCTGCCGGCGTTCGACCAGTACGTCGTGGCGGCGCCGCGTGACGGCAGCGCGGTGATCGACGCCGAGCACAAGGCGCACGTCTACCGGCCGCAGGGCTGGCTGTCGCCCGTGCTCCTCGTCGACGGCCGGATCGTCGGCGTCTGGCGCCATGAGCTGGGGCGCGGGCGGCTCACCGTGCGGATCGAGCCGTTTCATCAGCTCGATGCGGCGGTTCGCGACGGCGCGGCGGCGGAGGGGCTGCGCCTGGCGCGGTACCTCGGCGGCGAGCTGGAGCTGACATTCGGGCCGCTCGGCTAGCCGATCCGGGCGCCTTGTGCGCGCATCTCGTCGAGCGCCCGGTCGCAGTCGCCGGTGTTCACGTCGACGCCGCGGACGGCATCGAGGTCGACGGCGACCGTGAAGCCCTCCGCGAGCCCGTCGAGCGTCGTGTGCTTGACGCAGTAGTCCGTCGCCAGCCCGGTCACGAGCAGCTCGTCGACGCCGCGCTCGCGCAGCAGCTCCCCGAGGCCGGTCGCGTCGAACGCCGAGTAGCCCTCCGTCGCCGGGTCGGTCCCCTTGTCGAGCACGAGATCGACGTTGTCGCGCTCGAGCGCCGGGTGCAGCTCGGCGCCCGCGGAGTCCGCCACGCAGTGCACCGGCCACGGCCCGGCGGAGTCCGACGTGACGAACGAGCCGTGGTCGGCGGGATGCCAGTCGCGTGTCGCGACGACGAACGCGAAGTCGCCCGAGGCGGCCAGCTCGTTGATGCGCTCGGCGATCGCCTCCCCGCCGGGCACCGACAGCGCTCCGTCGGGCGCGGCGAAGTCGTTCTGGTAGTCGACGATGATCAGCGCGCGGCTCATCGCTTCGTCCCCGGGTCGAGCTCGCGCGAGGACTGCGTCGCGCGCAGCTCGTACGCCGCGCGCACCGCTGGATCTGAGTCGAGCAGCGAGCGGTCGATGCGCAGCACGCGGCAGACCGCCTCGCGCACCGTCTGGGGCAGCGCCGCGCCGAGCTTGACGAGCGGGGTGACCGTGCGCGGGACGTAGACCTCGAAGCGCGGCGCCCGCAGCGCGGCCACGATCGCCGCGGCGACGTCCTCGGGCTCGATGTGCCTGATGAAGCGCCCGGGCGCGAGACCCGAGCCGAGCTCGGTGCGCACGATGACCGGCAGGACGCACGTGATCTCGACGCCCGTGCCGCGCAGCTCGCGGCGGACGGCCTCGCTGACGCCGACGACGAAGTGCTTCGTGCCCGAGTACGTCGCGCCGCCGGCGAAGCCCAGCCGGCCCGCGACCGACGCGATGTTCACGATCTGGCCGCGGTTGCGGGCCTGCATGCGCGGCAGCGCCTCCTTCATGCCATGCAGGACGCCGTGGACGTTGATGTCGACCTGGCGCCGGGCGGTCGCGTCGACCTCGTCGTCAAACGGGCCGAGCTGCATGATCCCGGCGTTGTTGACGAGCACGTCGAGCGGGCCGAGCTGCGCCTCGGTCGCGTCGAGGAAGTGCCCGAACGAGGCGCGGTGGGTGACGTCGAGCTCGACCGCCAGCGTCTCGCCACCGAGCTCGGCCGCCGTGCGGCGGGCGGTCTCGATGTCGAGGTCGCCGATCGCGACCTTCATCCCCGCCTCGTGACAGGCCTCGGCGGTGGCGCGGCCGATGCCGCGGGCGGCGCCCGTGATGGCGATGACGCGTCCCGTCAGGGGTACCGGTGAGCGTGCCATGGCCGTCGAGGCTAGCGACGATGCGCCGCTCAGAGCGCGCGAGCTGACGTCAGCCGCTGCCGGTCACGGCCGGAAGACCCACATCATCGGGCCGCCGCTGGCGGGGCTCGACGACCGGTCCGGGGCCGTCGGCGCTCGTGCCGCTCGCGCCACCGGTCTTCGGCGCCGGCGTGTCCTTCGCCGCGCCGCTCTTCTTCGGCGACTGCCGCTTGGTGGCGCTCACGCCCTGGCCGGGGCGCGAGGGCGTGTTCGGCTTCGTCTTCGCGACCGGCCGACCGTCGCCGCGGCCAGGCGTGCCGTCCCGCCCGTTGCGCGGCCCCTCGCCGCGCTCCCGCCCGGTGGTCTTCTTGTTCTTGTTGCCGAGGCGTGCGCGTTCGCGCGCGCGCTCGCTCGCCGTGCCGCTCCTGATTCCGACGGCGGGGATCGTGCCCGCGACGGGAGCCGAAGAGCGCGCCGGCGTCTGCGATGCAGCCGCGGACGGTCGATCCCGCGAAGGCGCCGCCGGGCGCGAGTCGTGCGTGATCTCGTTGACGGCGACGAATCCGCCGCCGCCCGTCCCTGCGACGACGGCCAGCGCCGCGAGCGCCTTGGCGGCGATCGTCTTCGTCCCCACGACCAGGCCGCCGGCGGCGATCGCGCCGCCGCCGCCCACCGCGGCCGTC
>JBOGYT010000041.1:0-13876 GCA_050696955.1 Solirubrobacteraceae bacterium
GCGCCGCACCGCTACCCGCCACGCGGCCGCTCCGGCCGACGGCGACGGCGCGGACGCTCTGCGTGCCGACGTCGATGCCGATCCAGACGCCCTCTTCCTCGCTCGCCTGGCGCTCCATCGAGCGGACGCTATTGCCCCGGGCGCATGTGACCTATGAGAACCTTGCAGCGATGTCGAAACTCGGTGACGCACTGCGCAGGCCCTTCCTCAAACGCATCGGCGGCGAGGGCGCGCCCGATCGCGCGCGCTTGCGCCAATGGCTGCAGGAGGTCGGCGACTTCAACCCGACGTACGTGCGCATCCTCGAAGCGTTCCAGTCGGCCAACGTCGGGCGCGCCCGCGCCGAGGTCGATCAGCTCATCGCGTCGGTCACGAGCGCGCAGGAGCGCCTGCCGCAGTTCGACAGCCCGGACCTGCAGACGGTCACGCAGGACTACGCGTCCGCGCTGCTCGAGCTCGCACGGTCCGCCGACCGCGTCCTGAGCCTCGACGAGCGAGCCGACGACAGCGACGGCATCGATCGCTCGAGTGCCGACGAGGCGCTGGCCGACTTCCGTCAGCGCGGCCTCGAGGCGCGCGCCGCGGGCCACGAGCTGCTCACGCGCCTGACCGCCGACCTCTCGGGCGCGCAGCGCAAGCGGCTCGAGACGCTCATGCGCCAGCAGCAGCCGGGCAATGAGTCCTAAAAGGACTGCGCGCCGTAAGTTCGGTCGGGATGTCCGGGCTGCCCGGGCTGCCCGGGCGGGGCCGCGCGGCGGGTGCACGCGGCGGCGCGCGCATCGAGACGGGCGAACAGCGCGCATATCGCGGGTTTCATCCATCTCGACGGTCAGCGCGCGGTCGTGGCGAACTCGGGGCTGCATGCGCCCCCGTGTGCGCCACGATCGCCACGATCCGCGTGCGCGGGAAGCTGCCCCGATCGCTCCCTGACAGCTTGATCGATGCTGTTTGACTGACCGCGCGGCTGGTGGCCGGCCCGACGTGCTGCGCGCCGCAAGGTTCGACCCTCGCGCGCTGCACATCGCGGGTAGGGCAGCGTCAACCTCGCGCTCGCCGCTCCAGCTCCGAGCGCTCCTGCACGCTGAGCGTGATCTGGACTGCCGACGCCACCGACCCACGATCCGCCGCCGGTGTTATGTCTCCATCAACAGATCAAGAGCGAATCTGCGGCAGGCAGCACTTAGTTAGCCGCTGGTCGACCTGGCGGCTCGTCCGCGTCTGCCGGTGGCGCTGCCGGCGATCTGGTCGTAATGCTCGAGCGCTCGGCCGGAGCCGACGGCGACGCAGGTCAGCGGAGACTCGGTGAGGCGGGTCGGCATGCCGGTCTGCGCCTCGACGAGCTCGGGCAGGCCGCGCAGCAGCGTGCCGCCGCCGGCCAGCAGGATGCCCTCGCGGGCGATGTCGCTGCACAGCTGCGGCGGGGTCTGCTCGAGCGTGTCGATGATCGCGCCGACGATCGCCTGCAGCGACGGCGCGATCGCCTCGCGAATCTCCTCGCTGTGCAGTTGCACCTCGGTCGGCAGTCCGCTGATCAGGTGGCGCCCGCGCACGGGAATCGTCTGCTCCTCGGTGAGCGGAGCAGCCGAGCCGATCGCCAGCTTGATCGCCTCGGCGGTGCGCGAGCCGATCGCCAGCTGGTGCTCGGTGCGCATGTAGTGGCCCAGAGCCTCGTCCATCTCATAGCCGCCAACACGGATCGAGCGCGACACGACGATGCCGCCAAGCGAGATGACCGCCACCTCGCTCGTGCCCCCGCCGACGTCGACGATCATCCGCCCGACGGGCTCCTCGATCGCCAGGCCCGAGCCGATCGCCGCCGCGATCGGCTCCTCGATGAGCTGGACACGTCGAGCGCCGGCGGCCAGCGCCGCCTGCTCGACCGCGCGCTGCTCGACCTCGGTGACGCCCGACGGGGCGCACACGATGACCCGCGGGTGAGCCCAACGCCGGTCCAGTACGCGTCCGATGAAATGGCGCAGCATCTGCTCGGTGACCTCGAAGTCGGTGATCACGCCGTGGCGCAGCGGGCGGACCGCCGAGATCGTCGCCGGCGTGCGCCCGAGCATCCGCTCGGCGTCGGTGCCCACCGCGTGCACCTGCCCGCTATAGGCGTCGATCGCCACCACCGAGGGCTCGGACACCACGATCCCCTCACCCGCGACGAACACCAACGTGTTGGCGGTACCCAGATCGATCGCGATGTCGTGCACGCCGACAGTCGACCCAAATCGCCGCAGCGTCGTCGCGCCACGAGCGCGATCTTTCCCCAAGCGCACCGCCCTAGCGTGGCAGACGCGCTCGGTAGCGCGCGGCTTCTCGCTCGGCTCGGCCGGTGGCTTGCCTTGCGCGATCGGCGAAAACCAGACGGGGCATTGCCACAATCCGCACAGATCTGTGCGAGCAGCGCGGATGTGCTCATCCTGGTGGGCCGGTAATAGTGATCTCACCGCGGGCACGGATGACGCCCGTACGAGACGCAAGGGGCTCATTGGGACATGGCGGTCCGGCGGCTAATCATCTCCGACCTGCATTTCGGGTGTGGCGATGATCTGCTCAGCGCTCCGGCCGCGCTGGAGCGCATCGAGCCCGAGCTGGCGTGGGCCGACGAGCTGGTCGTCAACGGCGACCTGTTCGAGCTCGTCTTCGCGACGCTGCGCGAAGCCGTCGATGCCGCGCGTCCGTTCCTTGCGCTCGTCAACCGCAAGGTCGCGCGCGTGCACTACGTGCTGGGTAACCACGACCACCACCTCGTGTCGCTGGCGGGGGATGAGCGGCGGTTTTGCGAGGTCTTGGGAACGGCGCCGCCGGCACCCTTCCGCGTCGCACCCGCCGAGCGGCTGCTGCGCTCGCTGTGCCCTTCGGTCGAGGTGGTCTGTCCTTATCCGCTGTGTGAGCTGGACGGCATGCGTATCACCCACGGTCACTACATCGCGGCGCACGCGTCGTCTTCGAGTTGGCGACTGATGGAACACCTCGCCTGGTCGTTGACGGGCTCCCGGTCGCGTCCGGAGCGCCTGTCGGTCGCCGACTACGAGGCGCTCATCGCTCCGCTCTACGAGCTCATGTACGAGATGGCCAACCTGCCGTCGGGCAAGCGCGCCCAGGAGCAGTTCGAGCGCTGGCTCGGGAGCGTCGCGGCGATCGCGCACGCCCCGCAGCGCGCCTCGCGCCAGGTCGTCGGTTTCGCGCGCTCGCTCGCCGGCCGCAGCGAGCACCATGCGCTGCTCGAGCCGCGCGACGCGCCGCTGGCGCAGGTGCTCGGCGCGATCGAGGCCGTCTGCGACAACCTCGATGTCACGCCGGGAACCGTCGTCATCGGACACACGCACCTGCCGATCGACGGCGCCGCCACACCCGCCGGGCGCTACCGAATCTTCAACTCCGGCTCGTGGGTCTGGGACAGGCGGATTCGCAACAGCCCGTCATACCGCGAACATGCTTGGCCGGGCACCGTCCTGCGCGCGACCGGCGGCGAGATCGAGCTGCGCGGGCTGCTCGACGACTGCGACGAGGCCTGCCTCAGGACGATGCTCGGGACCGAGCCCGCCCAGCGACACTCCCGCCGGTCTGCTCCCAAGCTCGCCGCCGCGCCGCACCACCACTAGCGGTCGCGCAAAAACAAGCGCTGCTTGGCCCTGGATGAGCAGGTCACCGCACGCGCCAGCCGGACTGGAGAAACGGATCGCGGAGCGATCCTGGTGGTCGGGCGAGCGGTCGTGTCGCGCGAGGGGCTGTATCCGCACCTTGTTCGACACGACCGCGCCGATCGCGCCACCGCCCGGCGGTCGGTCGGCGCCGCCTCCGCTAAGTGCTCCCCGCCACAAGTTCCGTGGTTTCTCCCGGCGCCCGATTCGCGCCTGACGGTCGCCGGCGCCCGCCGCCGTGCCACTGGCACGGAGGCGGGTCACCGTCGGCCGTCAGATCACGGCCGGGCATCCGGGAGAACTCCACGGAACTTCCGGCGGGCAGCACTAAGCGTGCTTGCCCGCGGGGCCCCGCATGTGGAGGAGCCACGTGCGACCAGTGTCGGGCACGCTCGATGCCGGCGTGCATGACATCGTCGACCGTGAGTCCGGCGACGTCGCGGGTGCTCGTCGGCACCAACCACCAGACAGTGCCTATGCGCCCGGTGACGCCGACGGGTCCGAGTCTGTGCCGGATTCAGGCGCGCGCGTGGTGGCTGATGACGTGGCTCAGGACACGGCAGCCGGGGCAGGCGCCGACGTATGAGTCGCCGCGCAGGAGCTCCTCGACGCTCTCCGGCAGTGGCGGTGGATCCTCGCCGCTGGCGCGCGCTTGCTCGGCCAGCGTCGCAAAGCGCGGCTCGTGGTGATGCGGCTCGTAGGCCAGCGGTGATCCGCACCAGGCACAAAACTGCGGCTTATGAGGCTTGCCGACCATGGTTCTGCGACTCGACACCGCGGCGTTCTGCGGCGGTCGTCAACGGATTTGACACTAGCACTCGCCTTTCGGATCGCTGTCCCGTTGCCCACGCCACGCAGACGCACCCCTTCGCCCCGCTCCTTCTCGCCGCGCAGCGCGGGATCAGCCGTGTCGAACTCGTCCACCTCCACAACCAGCTTGTTTGGCACGAGCTCGACGAACCGGCCGTGGTAGGTGTCGGTCCGGCCGCGCGTCTTGCCCGAGCGCTCGGGTGCGTCGTAGGTCAACGAGATCCTCAGCGCGCCGCCCTCGCGAGCGTCGAACTCATACACGTGACACGTCATGCCGGCCGGGACCTTCCAGCGCGCGACGGCCGCCGGATCGAGCAGCGCCTGGTAGACGCTCGCGCGAGGCGCATGATGAGCCGCCTGATCTCGGTCGAGGACACCACCACGCATCCTGACATCGCCGCTGCACTCGCTCGAGACACCACCGGTCGTGGTGGTCTGCTGTCAGCCACCGTGACTGCCGCGTGGGGTAGCTACCCTGATTTGTCCGGGGCAGCGGTGCATGACGCCAGCGGCCCGTCGCACCGACCGGACCCCTGTTTGTGACTCGCATCGCTCTCATCGCCGCTGTCGTGCTCGCGATCCTGGCTGCTGCAGGGGTGGGAGCACTCGCCTGGGCTGACAGCAATCGCGATGGGCAGCTTGCCGCGGGCACGCGCGTGGCGGGCATCGATGTCGGGGGCCTGACGCGCGAGCAGGCGCTCGAGCGCGCGCGCCGCCGGGTCGGGGCGCTGGTCGCGCGGCCGGCCCATGTGCAACTTGGTGACCGCCGCTACACGCTGTCGGCTGCGCGGGCCGGCGTGCGTGTCGATGCCAGCCGCGCGATCGAGCGCGCCTACGCCGCTGGTCGGCAGGGATCGTTTCTCGCCCGTGGGTGGCGCACGCTCACCGGCAAGAAGATCGCGTACGACGTCCCGGTCCCGGTTGCCGTCGATCGTGTCGCGATCCGATCGTTCATCGGGCGCATCGGGCGCGAGCAGGCGCGCGACCCGATCGACGCCGCGCTGGACATGACGCTCACAAGCGTCCGGGTCACGCCCGCGCGCCCCGGCCGCCGGCTGGCCGCACGCGACGCGCTCGTCGCACGCCTGACGCGCCGGCTGACCAGCCGCACCGACCAACGCACGATCCGCGCGCGGACCGTGACGGTCCCTCCCAAGCTCACCGACAGCGAGGTCTTCGACGCTCAGCCCGTGGCTGTCACGGTTTCCCGCGACGAGCGGCGCGCGCGCGTCTTTCGCCGCGGCAAGCTCGTCAAGACCTACTCCGTCGCCGTCGGCTCGAAGCAGTATCCGACGCCGTCAGGGCGCTTCGTTGTTCAAACGATGCAAAAGAACCCCAGTTGGAACGTCCCGCAGTCAGCATGGGCGGGTTCCCTCGCCGGCGACACGATCCCGGGCGGAGACCCACGCAACCCGCTCGTCGCGCGCTGGATCGGCTTCAACGGCTCGGTCGGCTTCCACGGCACCGCCAGCGCCGGATCACTCGGCAGCGCCGCTTCTCACGGCTGCATCCGCATGGACCCCGGCGACGTCATCGACCTCTTTGACCGCGTCCGCCCGGCAACACCAGTACTCGTCGCGTGATGCGTATCCGGTGTGCTCCACGTTGGTCCGCGCGTTGGTCGGCTGCGGTTGGCGTGGCGGGGCAAGCGAACAGCATCGATAGCGGGGTGGGTGCCTGAGCGCGTGGCGCTCGGTGCCGGCCCGGCGATCGGCCCTCGATCGAGATGGCTGAACACCGCGGATATCGCGGTCTTCGTACGTCTCACCGACGAGCGGGCGGCCGAATCGCGATGCCACAGCCCCACGTTGCCACGGTTAGACCAAACCGGATACGCACTAGTCGGGAAGTGGTTGTCCGTCACCTGCTCCTGCTCGATGTGCGAGCATGGCCCATCGGGCTTTTGGACCGCCTCAAGGGGCTGACGGCTCCGCCCTCCCCGCGGCTGCCGGACGCAGACGAGGCTCCGCCCTGGCTGCGTGAGGCCGTTCCGGAGGCGTTCCGTCCGCCGGGCCAGGCGGGACAGCCGGGCGCGGCCGCCACCGGTGCCGGAACTGCGGATCCTCACCGGCGCGCTCCGCCGCGCGCGGTGGCTTCGAAAACAGCGCCCGCGGCACCGGCACCGACACCGCCGGTCGCCGAACCGCCGCCGCGCGCGCACACGCCGCCGGCGCCGGCACCGCCCGCACAACCAAGCGTTTCCCAGGTCGTCAACAGGCTCATCGACCTCGTGCTCGAGAGCTGGCGCACCTACCCGCTCGACGCCGAAACGCTGTCGCTGCTGCAGATCGGCCTGCCGTACCTCACGCAACGCGACTGCTCTCGGGACGCGATCCTCGCTGGTCAGACGGCCGCGCGGCTGGGCTACATCGCGCGCGCGGCGGAGTACGCCGAGTTCCCGGGCGCGCGCGAGAGCAACGAAAAGCTGTGCGACGCGCTGTCGGAGAGCCTTCACGCAGCCGACAGTGGCGGCGGCTCGATCGCCAACGCCATGGCCGAGTTCGCCGCCGACCTCGCTGTCAGCGAGCCGGTCGACCCGCCGGCCTCCGACGGCGGGCCGAGCTGGATCGTGCCCGGGATCGACGGTTCTGTGCGCGGTCGCCTACGAGACGCGCTGCTGAAGGGTGTCGGCTGCCCTGACGACATCACCCGTCAGGACCTGCAGCACACGTGGAAGTACGGCTACTTCCTCCGCTCGATGGAGGAGTTCTTCTTCGACGAAGAGTGACGATCCGGGGCGTCGGCCGATCAGCCTGTTGCGGCCAGGTCCATCGGGTTGGCGAAGCGGCGCGCGATCGGCATCGTGACGGCCGGGGGGCGGTGGACTCGGACGTCGGTGAGTGTTTCGCCCATGCGGACTTCGATGATGGCCGTCCCTGCGCGGCCGATGATGCGGTCTGCCTCGCGCAGTGCCTTGGCGATGTGCGGTTCGGCGACTCCGCACGCGAGCAGGAATCGCTTGGTCCAGCCGCCGCTCATTGCCGCGGCGTCGACCTCGAGTTCCTCGAGTCGCAGCGACCAATGTTCGGCGCCGCCCGGCAGCGCTGTGAGTATGCACACGGCCATGTCGTCGGGCTGGCGTTCGCTGCTTTGCACGATCGTGGCGAGCAGATCGGCGGCGTCGCCCTGCGGGCCGACGCGTTGAAGCTCCTGGGCGACGCCTTCGCGCCCGAGGCGTCCGCCGGCGACCGGTATCTCGTCGAGACCGTCGGTGAAAAAGCATGCGCTGGCGCCGGGCGCGAGCGCAATCGTCGTCTGGCGCCGGCCCGTGGGAGCGCCGGTTCCGATCGGCGGCGACGAACTCACGGTTACGGGCTCCGCGGTTGTTTGCAGTAGCGGTGGCCCGTGGCCGGCGCAGGCATACGTCAGCCGTCCGGTCCCGGGGTCGAAGATCGCGACGGCGATCGTGACCTGGCGCCCGCCGAGTTGCGCAGGCAGGACGTGCCCAGCGACGTGGAGGGCCGCGCGCGGTGTCAGCCCGGCCTCGAGGTAGGCACGCAGGCTGTAGCGCACGAGCGCGGTCAGCGGCACCACCTCGCGCCCGTGACCGGCGATGTCGCCGACGAGCACGGCGGTGCGGCCACCGGGCAGCTTGAACGCGTCGTAGAAGTCTCCGCCGGCGGCAAGGCCTGCCGCGGGCCGATAGGCCGCCGTGACGCGTGCGCCGCCGATTCGCTCGGGTAGCTCGGGCAGCAACGCGGACTGCAGCACGCCGACGTCGGCGAGCAGCACGCGGCGCTGCCGCTCGAGCCGCCGCCGGCGGACGGTCTGTATGCCGGCGGCGGCGCCCAACAGCAAACCTAGACAGGCCAGCACCGCCAGCGCGATGCGCATCTGGACGGGGACCACCTCGAGTACCTGGACGACGGTTCGCGTCAGCGGCGAGTCCGACCCGCGCGCGTTTGTGGGCTCGTCGGCGCGTTCGCGCGCCGACGCTGTCTGCGCTCCGACGGGCGGTCTCGGAGCCGTCTGTGCGACCTCCGCGAGCTGGGAGCCGGACGTGTGCCGCTGCGCTCGCTGCGCCGGGCGAGCACGCCTGCCTGACCGCGCGATCGAGCTCGCGGCGGCGCTCGGTGGCGTGCTGGACGTCTGCGGCAGCACCTGCGCGACCTGTACAGCCGGCGCGCTCGGCGCCGCCGGCGCGTTCACCGTCACCGGTGCGCGAGCAGCCGGCGAGTCGCTGCTGGCAGGCTGGGGCGACGTGGGCCCCTGTGACGACTTCCCCTGCTTCGGATCCTTGCTCGGCTTCGAGGATCGCGGGCCCTGGGATGGCTTTGAGCTCTGCGACGGCTTGGGCGGCTTGATCTTCTTCTCTGCACCGCGCGCACCGTGATCGCCGGCCCGCGCGGCTCCGGCGCCGTGTCCCTTCCCGCTCGAATCCGATATCGCGGCCGGCGCGATGGCCGCCAGCCCAGCGATCGAGAGCACCAGCACCAGCGCCGCCCGCGCGTGACAGGAAGCGCACACGCGCGACTCGCCACCACCGACCATGGGCCAATGCGATCTCACGACGTCCTGACGCTCGGGGTTAGTTCGCCAGGTCACCAACGTCGAGGACCTGGTGGCCAATAGTCGCTCCGGCACGCGCACGCACTGGACGAACGTCGTAGCCGACGTGCGCAGCGCCGACGTGCCGTCAGCGAGGTCGCGCGTTCCCGCGGCGCGCTACGAGCACACCGATCGCCGCCATGACGACGACGACGCCAGCAAGGACGGCAACGCCAACGGCGGTCGAGCCGCGAGTGAGCGACGAGATCCCCACCACAACCGCGACGACAATCAGCAGGGCGAGGAGCCCGACCAGCCTTAGCCGCAAGAAGCCCTTGAAGATGTCCCGCATGGCTCTTCAAGCGTAGTCCCGAGCTGGCCCAGGGGATGGGGGTAGGCACGCGCCGCTGTTGGTGGAAGACTCAGGGTCCTTCGAACAGGCTGGGGGTATCCGTGAGCGCTGTTGCAGGTGGGGTAGAGCCCGATGCCCGCGCGGTCGATGGGCTCGCGACGTCGCTCGGCGGCGTTGTGGTCGCCCCAGCCGATGCGACGTACGACGACCAGCGGCGGATCTGGAACGGCTCAATCGACCGCCGCCCGGCCCTCATCGCCCGCTGCGCCGGCGTGGCCGACGTGCTCTCCTCGGTTCGCTTTGCCCGAGAGCACGAACAGCTCGTCGCGGTGCGAAGCGGCCGTCATAGCTACCCGGGCCTGAGCGTGTGCGACGGCGGGATGGTCATCGACCTCGGGCAGATGAAGGGGATTCGCGTAGATCCACAAGCGCGCACCGCGCGGGCCCAGGCCGGGGTTCTGCTGGGCGACATGGATCGGGAGACGCAGGCCTTCGGGCTCGCCGTCCCCGCCGGGATCGTCACCCACACCGGGCTCGCGGGCCTCACTCTCGGCGGAGGAATCGGCTGGCTCGAGCGCAAGTACGGCCTGACGATCGACCAGCTCGTGAGCGTCGATGTGGTCACCGCCGAAGGCGAGTTCGTCAGGGCGAGCGAGGACGAGAACGCGGACCTCTTCTGGGGAGTGCGAGGCGGGGGCGGGAACTTCGGGATCGTCACGGAGTTCGAGTTCCGGCTCAACCCCGTCGGCCCGACGGTGCTCGCCGGGTCGATCATGTGGGCGATGGAGGACTCGCCGAAGGTCCTTCGCTTCTACCGGGAGTGGATCAAGGAGGTGCCGGACGAGCTGACGACGATCGTGACCCATCGCCGTGTGTTGCCCGTCCCCGCGATGCCCGAGGAGCTCCACGGCAAACACGTGGTGGTGATCGGCGCCTGCTACGCGGGGCCGGTCGAGGAAGGGGAGAGCGTCTTGAAGGCGCTGCGAGAGTTCGGCCCGCCGCTGCTTGACCGGTGCGCCCCGATGCCCTTCACCCAGCACCAGGCGATACTCGATCCCAGCTTCCCCCACGACTGGTGGTACTACATCCGCTCGTGCAACCTGGTTGAGCTGACGGACGATGTCATCGACATCCTCGTCGAGCACGGGCTCAAGATCGCGTCGCCGGTGACCGTCTTTTCGATCTTCCATCTCGGCGGCGCCGTGGCTCGGGTGGGCGAGGACGAGACCGCATTCGGAGCCCGCGACGCGGGCCACACCGTGAACGTGATCGGGATAACGACGACGGGCGAGGGATTCGAGCAGGAGCGGGAGTGGGCGCGTGGACTGTGGACTGCCCTGCAGCCCCACCACCAGAACGTCTACGTCAACTTCCTCATGGAAGAAGGCGAGGATCGCATTCGCGAGGCCTACGGCGCGAGCAAGTACGACCGCCTGAAGGCGCTCAAGCGAACCTACGACCCGGACAACTTCTTCCGGCTCAACCAGAACATCCCGCCGGACTGAGCTGCGCACCTCCCCGTCGTCGTGATGCTCGCCCGCGCCTGACCGGCTCCTCCGAAAGCTGCCTGCGTCGCACGGGAACGTGCAGCCGGTGAGCGCGAGTGCCGGAACCGGGGCAGTCGGCTCACAAGCGTCGAGCGTGACCGCCCGCGACGATCTGCTGGCCCACCCGGTTATCGTGGCGACGCGATGACAGGCAAGGCCGAGTTCAACGCCGAGGAGTGGTCGACGCTCGTGTCCGCTCCGCTGCTGGCCGCGATGCTCATCGTGGCGGCCGACAAGGGCGGCAGCATCCGCGAGAGCGTCGCGGCGACGCGCGGATACGCGGCTGCGCGCGAGCGCTACGACGGGGAGTTCATGAGCGCCCTGCTCACCACTCCTCCTGCGTCGGGCGGCGCGCGCAAGCCGCGCTCGCGCGAGGAGCTGCAGGTCGAGGCCTTCACGGCGCTGCGCGAGGCGATCGCGATCCTCGAGCGCCGCGGCACCGAGGACGAGGTGATCGACTACAAGCGCTTTGTCTTCTACCTGGCCGAGGATGTCGCGCGCGCTCACAAGGAGGGCGGCTTCCTCGGCATCGGCGGCACCGAGATCAGCGAGCGCGAGCGGGCGGCACTCGACGAGATCGCCGCGATCTTCGACGAGACGTAGCGGGGTCAGCCGCGCAACAGAAAGAAGCCGAACGAGCAGCAGGGTGCCCAGGCATCGACCTCCACCTATATCGATTGTCGATACAGCCGCCGCGCGCTGTGGCCACGACCGCGGCGCGCCGGGCGGTTCACCAGCTGCCCGGCAGCCCAGAAACAGCGCCGCCGCATACCGGCGTGCGGGGCGACTCAGCCGTCGGCGTGCTCTGGAACGCCGGCCTCGAGGCGAGGCTCCTCGGCGTCTGACGGTCCCGTCTGATCGGACCGGGCGTCATGTGCGGCCGCTCGCTTCCGCGCATCCTTTCTGGCCTGCTTGTCCAGGCGACGCTCGCGCAGCCTGCTTTCGCGGTTGAGCTTTGCCATCGTGGTCTTCTTCTTGCCGCCTGAGGCCATGTGTTCCCTTCGTCTGAAGTTCGCCGCCGATGCGGCCCAAGACGCGCAAATGACGCGCTCGGCAGCCGTGCTGGCCGCGTGGCCCGCCTCAAGCGCGCTCGCCGCCCACATGTCTGATGCCGATCTACCGACAACTCGTGCACTGCGAGACGCGGAGCGTGCTGCGAGGCAACGACTACGAAACGCGGGCACGAGCTTGGTCGAACCGACGCTCGACCCGAACGACCAGTCTAGCCCGCCTCGCCAAGCCAGCGCCAACGTCGATGACGTGCGCACGCGCCTGGTCCTAGTCGGCGAGTGAGCGCGCACCGCTGAGCGACTGCGCGCATACGTACCGAAAGTGCGCCAGCCAGAAGCGTCTCATCGCACGGAAGCTTGGTCCCTCCGCGACCTCCCAGGAACCGAAGCGGCAGCGATCTCCAGCGAGCTCGGCGAAGCGGTAACTATGCAACGCGTGCAAGCCCGGAGCGTTGATCTCCCAGGTGACGCGCCGGCGCGGGAAGACCTCCACGATCTCGGCTACCGCCGGCAACTTGTAGAGGTAGCGGCGCATGATGGGGTTGAAGGCCCACACCAGCGTCGCGCCCTCGCGCAGTTCGCCGCCGCGAACGCTCGATCGCCAGATGCACGGGTTCCAGCGCGACCAGGCCGAGACGTCAAGGAAGACCTCCCAGAGTCGCTCGACGCTCATGGCGACCTGAACCGACCCTTCGATCGGCATCGGCGCGACCGCGGCGATCTCGCCCCGCCGCCCGCGCGGAGCCGGCTCCGAAAACGGCCACACTCGCTCAGGACGGTCAGTCCCATCCACGACGCGCAGTTGACCACACCGCGACGGCCCGGACCCGAGGCAGAGGGGGCCATCTTTGACTTCTTGTTCGCAGTCAGCATCGACACAAACCGCGCAGACCAAGGCCGGCCGGCAAGCAGGACGGCTACGATCTCGTCCCGTTCGCGCTGGAATGGCACGGCCCCTCGATGATCTTTCACCGGCGACACCAAGCCGTCGCATCGCGTCATCGGAAGCCGAGGCCGAGGCGGGACCTGTGAGCGTTGTCGCCGCGGACATCGAGCGGGCGCGGGCCGCGGTCGAGGACGTGGCGCGGCGCACGCCGGTGCTGCCGTCCAAGACGCTCTCGGAGCGCTGCGGCGGGCGCGTGGCGTTGAAGGCCGAGAGCCTGCAGCGGACCGGCTCGTTCAAGCTGCGGGGCGCGCTCAACAAGCTCGCAGCGTTGGGAGCGGGCTGCGCGCCCGGCGTCGTGGCCGGCAGCGCGGGCAACCACGCCTGGGCGCTGGCCGATGCGGCGCGGACGCGCGGCGTGCGGTGCGAGGTGTTCATGCCAGCTCAGGCGCCGATCGCCAAGATCGAGGGCTGTGAGGCGCTCGGCGCGGTCGTGCACCTCGTCGGCGACTCGGTGGACGACTGCTTCGCCGCGGCGGCCGAGCGGGCCCAGGAGGGCGGGCTGGCGTTCGTGCATCCGTTTGACGACCCCGACATCGTGGCCGGCCAGGGGACGGTCGGGCTCGAACTGCTGGAGGACGTGGACGACCTCGCGAAGGTCGTCGTTCCGGTGGGCGGCGGGGGACTGGCAAGCGGGCTGGCGATCGCGGTGAAGTCGGCCCGTCCGGGTGTCGAGGTGGTCGGGGTGCAGGCTGCGGCCTGCGCGGCGTTCGCCGACTCGCTGCGGCGCGGCGAGCCGGTCGCCGTCCCGTCCGCGCTGACCATCGCCGACGGGATCGCGGTCAAGCGGCCCGGCGAGCTGACGCTCGGGCTCGTGGAGCACTGGCTGGACGACGTGGTCGCGGTGGGGGAGGACGAGATCGCCGAGGCGATGGTGCTGCTGATGGAACGCGACAAGCTCGTCGTCGAGGGGGCCGGCGCCGTTGGCGTCGCCGCGCTGCTGGACGGCCTCGTAATACCGGCGCCGCGCGGGACGACGGTGGCCGTGCTGGCCGGCGGCAACGTCGACGCCGGGCTGCTCGCGGCCGTGGCCCGCCGCCACGAGACGCAGGCCGGGCGGCGCATCGTGCTCTTCACGCGCC
>JBOGYT010000042.1:0-9347 GCA_050696955.1 Solirubrobacteraceae bacterium
ACGAGTACGGCGCGCTGCCCGGCGGCAGGCGCGGGTCGAGGTGGGGGATGAGCGTCGCGACCGGCACGCCCTCGAGCTCGGCGGCGAGCGCGGGAGCGAGCGTGAGGATGTCCGCCACGACCGCGTCCGGCGCGACCTCGCGCACGAGCGAGACCGTCTCGCGCGTCGCGCGCTCGACGGCCTCGTAGGGCGTCATCGGCCGTTCGAGCGTGGGGAAGACGCGGTACTCCGGGGCGGCCGCGAAGCGCATGCCCTCGGCCTCGACGTCCGCGCGCCAGCGCGCCCACGTCTGCAGCGTGACGTCGTGACCGCGCGCCGCGAGCTCGCGCCCGAGGGCGATGACCGGGAACGCGTGCCCGGGGTCCCCGAACGCGCCGAGCAGCAGGCGGGCCACGACGAGCTACTCCGCCGCGAGCTCGGCGATGAGCCGCAGCTGCCCCATCCGGTCGTCCTTCGCAAACGCCAGCGGGGCGACGCCGAGCGTCCCGACACCCGCGTCGCGGTAGACCGCCAGCCGTTCGCGCACGTGCTCGCGCGGGCCGCACAGCGACACCGTGTCGATGAGCTCGTCCGACAGCCGCGCCATCGCCTCGGTGCGCTGGCCGTCGAGGTAGAGCTCCTGCACCTCGCGCGCCTCGTCCTCGAAGCCGTAGCGCTGCACGAGTGCGTTGTAGAAGTTCTTTTCGCGCGATCCCATCCCGCCGACGTAGAGCGCCAGGAATGGGCGCATCGCGTCGCGCGCCGAGGCGACGTCGTCGGTGACGTACACGTTGACCTGAGGCGCGATGTCGAAGTCCTCCAGCGAGCGGCCGCTGCGCGCCGCGCCCTCCTCGAGCAGCGGCCGGAACTCGGCGACGTGCTCGGGGGAGAAGAGCGTCGGGATCCAGCCATCGGCGATCTCGCCCGCCAGGCGCGTGTTGTTCGGCCCGATCGCCGCGAGGTAGATCGGGATGTGCTCCTGGACCGGAGCGATCGTGAGCTTCAGCGCCTTGCCCGGCCCGTCGGGCAGCGGCAGCTCGAGCGTCTCGCCGGAGAACTCCAGGCGCTCGCGGGCCAGCACCTTGCGGACGACCGCGACGTACTCCCGCGTGCGCTGGATCTGGCGCGCGAAGCGCTGGCCGTGCCAGCCCTCGGCGACCTGCGGGCCGGAGGAGCCGATGCCGAGCAGCATCCGCCCGCCCGAGAGCTGGTCGATCGTCGCGGCCGTCATCGCGGTCATGGCGGGGCTGCGAGCCGGCATCTGGAAGATCGCCGAGCCGAGGCGGATCGTCGTCGTCTGCGGCGCGAGCCAGCCGAGGATCGTCGCCGCGTCCGAGCCGTAGGCCTCGGCGGCCCAGACGGAGTCATAACCCAGCCGTTCGGCCTCCTGGACGATGTCGCGCTGGTCGTCGGATGAGAGCCCGAGTCCCCAGTAGCCGATGTGCACGCCGAGCCTCATGTGCAATTTATCTTTCAGGAGTAGGACTTCGGTTGCCGGAGTGGACGGCCTCCCATACGGTGGCCGTGCCCCGAACGAACGGAGAGACAGGACCCTATGCCAACGCCTCGCGAACAAGCCGTCGCAGATCTTCGGCGCTCGATCGATCTCCTTCCGGAGCGCACCCGCCAGGCGATGCTCTCGGGTGTTATGTCGAACACCGTGATCACGGGGGCGTTCAGCGACGGCACCGGCATCTGCCCGATGCTCGCCGCTCACCGCGAGGGCGGTCGTACGGCCTGCGTCAGCTTCCCGCAGGCATGGGACACGTTCTGCGGCGTGCACGGGCGCAACATCACGCGCCAGGCGACGAAGGAAGAGGTCTCGGTCCTGCGCGCCCAGCTCGAGCAGAGCCTCGATGACCGCGGCGGCGATACCATGCTCGCCGACGCGATCCACGAGCACCTCGCAAGCGTCGAGCGGCGCCGGCGCCGTGCCCGCATGACGAGCGACGCACCGCTCGATCTCGCCGGGGCGATCGACGAGCACAAGGAGACCGCACGCGAGCGCCGTAGCCGCGAGGCGAGCGAGCTCGGCCTGAACTGGCTCTTCGAGGAGACGCTCGTGCTGCCCGACGACTTCGGCGCAGAGCCGACGACGGAGCCGGGCTACGAGCTCGAGCCCGAGCTCGACTACCGCTAGCGCATCGCCTCGAGCTGCCCGCCACCGGGCAGCTCGAACATGATCTCCGGCACGACGCAGCCGGGGCTGAGCTCGAGCAGCATCCGGACGGCGGCGACGATGTCCGCCGTCTGGATCATCGACTCGGGTGGGAGGGCGCCCTTGACGAAGTCGGTCATCGCCGTGTCGACGAACGCTGGGCACAGCGCGGTCGACTTGATCCCGAGCGAGCCCAGCTCGCGGTTCATCGACTCCGTCAGGCCCACGAGGGCAAACTTCGTGGCCGAGTAGATGCTCAGCCACGCCTGGCCGCGCTTGCCGGCGATCGAGGCTGTGTTCACGACGAGCGCGTTGCCGTGCTCGGCGCCGGCGGCGGTGAGCATCGGCAGCGCCTCGCGGTACAAGAGCGCGGCCGCGCGCAGGTTCGTCGCGAGCATGAGGTCCAGGCGTTTCGTCTGGAGCTCGCCGATCGGGGCGCCGATCCCGACGCCGGCGTTGTTCATGAGCAGGTCGAGCCGGCCGTAGGCGTCCTGGTGCGCGGCGACCACGCGCTGCACGCTGTCCTCATGGATGAGGTTCGCAGCGACCTGCTGCACCTCGAACCGCTCGTCTCGCAGCTCGTCAAACGCCGCCTGTAGCTTTCCGGGCCGCCGCGCCGCGAGCGTGACGGCGTACCCGGCCTCCGCGAGCATGCGCGCGACCGCCAGGCCGATGCCGCTGGAGGCTCCCGTCACGATCGCAGCGCGATCGGCCATACCGCCCTCCCTATGACCTGCAAGCGAACTAGTGACGCAATCCAATCACGCGGTGCCTAGAGTTGCCGCCATGCCACGACTGCTTCTGGCGCTCGTGGCGGCTGCCGTGGCGCTCTCCGCATGTGGTGACTCGGATGAGGGCGGCATGTCGCCTGCGCCACCCCAGCCCGCTGCCGCCAAGCCGGCCGACTTCCCGTCGGCGAAGGGCAAGACGCTCGCGCAGCTCTCCAAGGGGCTCAGCCAGGGCGCGGTGCTCAAGGTCTCGAGCCTGAACTCGCAGGAGGTCGGCGACAGGAACCGCTTCTCCTTCGCGCTCGTCGACCGCGCCGACAAGCAGCTCGACGTCTCGGAGGTCGCGATCTACACCGCGAACGCCGACGGCACCGAGGCGCACGGGCCGTTCGTCGCCCACAAGGAGTCGCTGAACGTCTCGACGCCGTACCGCAGTCAGCTCACGGCCTCAGACCTAGCCAGCGGCGACACGTTCTACGTCGCCAACCCGAGCTGGCGCTCGGAAGGGCGCCATACCATCGTGGCGCTGGCCCGGCTCGACGGTCGGCTCGTGCTCGCCGACAGCCCGCTGCCGATCCCGGTCGCCGCCAAGGGTGGACCGCCGGATCCCGGCGAGCGCGCGATCAAGGTGCACACGGAGACGCCCGCCGACGTCGGCGGCAACCTCAAGAAGATCACGACGCGCGTGCCGGCCGCGACCGAGCTGCTCAAGACCGACTTCGCCGATGTCGTCGGCAAGAAGCCCGTCGTGCTGCTGTTCGCGACGCCCGCGCTGTGCCAGTCGCGCACGTGCGGTCCGGTCGTCGACATCGCGGAGGAGGTTCGCGCGCGCTACGGCCAGGGCGTGACCTTCATCCAGCAGGAGATCTACGTCGACAACAACCCCGAGAAGGGCCCGCGCCCGCAGGTCTCGCGCTGGCGCCTGCCCTCCGAGCCGTGGGCGTTCGTCATCGACAGGCACGGCAAGATCTCAGCGCGCTTCGAGGGCGTCTTCTCGGTCGGCGAGCTCGCGCGCGCCGTCGACCAGGTCAAGTAGCTATACCGTCCCGCCGAGGGGCCGGTAGCTCAGTTGGTCAGAGCAGCGGACTCATAATCCGTCAGACGTAGGTTCGAGTCCTACCCGGCCCATGGCGAAAGCGGCGTTTTAGCAGGCATTTCGGTGTCTCACGGTGGTTGCGCGAGCAACCTGTGTCCCAAGGGTGTCCGGAGGCCGCACTTGCTCGCCCCGATCGGGTGGCACGAAGGCCGCCACACGTGCGCCTCGGTGCTCATCGTGTCGGGCGCGACCCCAAGGTCATCCAGCGGATCATGGGGCACGCCACCATCGCGATGACGTTCGACACCACGGCCACTTGATGGCGGACGCACTCGATCAGGCGGCCGCCGCGGCGAATCAGTACCCCGTGCGGGCTGCAATCGCGAAGTGAGTGTGATCAGAGGATCGGGGCATATTCCCCAGTATCGACTGGTATGTTCGCTCGTGATCGTGGGCCGCCGCTCAATGGCGACTGGGCGGCTGGCGATAGGCCGAGTGCCATGGCTCCCGACGATCCACATCCGTTCAACGTCCCCTTCTCGTGGGTCGGCTATGACGAGCTCCCGATCGTCTACGCGAACCAGTTCCTTATCCAGTACCAGCCTGGCGAGAGTGCCTTCGTGATCGGTGTGGGTCAGTCAACGTTGCCGCCTCTGATTGGTGAGCCCGAGGAGATTGCGGAGCAGGTCGCGCAGATCGAGTTCGTACCCATCCGTCCGCTGGGAAGGATCGCGTTGACAGAAGAGAAGATGCGGGAGCTGATGGCTGTTCTCTCGGCAAGCTTGGCGAAGGCGGACACGGTCAAGCAGATGATCGACCCGAGAGGAGGAGGCGAAACACAATGACGAGCCAGACGGCGACGGCGACCATCATCGCCAGCGAGACACCCCACACCGCCCTACCAGCGCGCGTTTCACCGGCCCAGACCCACGCGAGCGGCGTGCATGCAGACGTGCAGCGCCGCGTGCCTCTGACCATGCCTCGCTCGCAGGAGTACTACTGGCGTTCTGTATGGCAGCAGGCTGAGCGCGCCAACCTGGCCGAGCTGGCAGCCGGCCAGGGGATCAGGTTCGACAGCGGCGATCCCGAGGACGCCGCTCGGTGGCTCGACGCTCCAGATGACACCGACGCCGATTGAGTACGCCCCGCTCTTTCGGCGCGCGTACAAGAAGAAGCCCCCCGATATGCAGGAGATCATCCGCGCGGGCGTCACACAGCTACGTGCGGATTGGCGGCACCCGGGGCTGCATACCCACCGTGTCATGGGAACACGAGGGGTATTCGAGGCTCGCTTAGACGGCGGCAACCGACTCACCTTTCACTGGGAAGGCGACACCATCATGCTGCGCAACCACTGCAACCACGACATCCTCAAGCGCAACCCGTAGAAAATCTGCGCGCCAGTTGCGCGCCAGTTCAACACCGCGCGCACGGAGCTGAGTGCGCAGCCAAGAGGAGGCTGCATCTGGGCGCGAGGCTGTGACAGACCGGCCCCCTCCCGCGGGCTTGACAGGGCCGGGTACGCTGCCCGCGTCAAATTGGATGGGCGCGGGGCTCGTGGAGACTCGTCGCCCAGCCGCGCGGAGGCCCGGTGTGGGTGACCTACCGTCGTGCGATCGTCTCGGGGACGGGGCGATCGACAGACAGCAGGGGTTCATCGCGCCGGCGGGCCCGGACTGCGGGTGAGCGACCACGGGCCTGCACGCCAACGAGCTGCTCGAATACGCGGCGTGCTGCGCCTGGGAACTCGTGTACTTCCCCGATGATCCCAGGGCGCGTGACCGGGTCGCGCGCGCGTGGCTTGAGATCGGGGCGGACTACTTCGGGACGCTGCGCGCGGTGGTCGCAAAGGCCGACGCCGAAGCCGGCGAGGCCACCAACGAGAACGACGCGATGGTGCGCCTCGCCGAAGCCGCGACGAAGGCGGCGGAGGCGCAACGCGTGCGCAGGACCCCGTAGGACGCGAGCGCCATTCATACTTCGTTGCGTGGCCGACCCCCCCGAGCGCGGAGATCTCAGCGACGAGATCACCCGCGAGCTTCAGCGCCTGTTTCCCGCGGAGCGGATGCAGCGCATCATCGAGCGCCTGGGGCTCGAGGGAACCGACGAGGACGTCGAGTACCTGGCGGACCTCATCAGCGCGATCTTCACGCGCGGGATCGAGTTCGGCGCGGTGGAGGTGACCGCGCAGGAGATCGAGGCGGGTCGCCAGATGCAGTCTGAGATCAGCATCGCCCACGTGGATCTGCCATGACGCGACGACTCTCGCTAGCTTTTCGCAACCGACCTCGATGGGGAGAAGGCATGCATGGGTGAGCTGCTGCAGAGGGTGCTTCGGGCCAATCCGGCCGAGAAGACCGAGGGGCAGATCGAAGAGGTCGCCGAGGGCGCGTTGATGATGCAAGAGCAGCTCGCCCGTGACGTGATCTCGCTTGCTGAGGACTCGAGCGTGAAGAAGTCCGACCCGCGCGTGAAGCGCGCCAAAGAGATCTTCGAGAAGCTGAGGTAGGCATGGGCTACTTCTTTCGCCGGTACATGGGCAAGGACTACGACGGGATGTCCAAGGAGGAGCTCATCAGGATCGCCGAGGACGCCCTCCAGATGCAGCTCTCGCTCGCCAAGGACGTCATGGAGATCGCCGAGCTGTATCCCGTCCCGCCCGAGCACAAGGTGTGGGACCAGCGCATCGTCCGCGCGCGCGAGACGCTGAGGCTGCACGGATAGGACCGCACCGGCTGGCGGCGCTGGCCGCCGCAATCGCCGCGATCGTGCTGGCCGGCTGCGGCGGCGGCGGCGGCCGCGACGACGACGGCGAGCGCGACCGATCCAAGGCGAGCACGGCCACAACGCCTCGCGACGGGTCCACGGCCGCGCCGCCGCTGTGCGGGCGTCTGGCCGCCTCCGTGACCGGCCGCGTCACGAGCCCCGCGGCCACCGAGCTCTCGGGGCTCGTGCTGTCGCGCTCGCAGGCGGGGATCCTGTGGAGCCACAACGACTCAGGCAATCCGCCGCGGCTGCTCGCGTTGCGCCGGAACGGACGGCTGCGCGCCGACCTGGCGGTGAGCGGAGCCGAGAACGTCGACTGGGAGGACATCGCGCTGGCGTCTGCGCCACGCGCTCGCGGCACGCTGTTCATCGGTGACATCGGCGACAACGGCAAGCAGCGCTCCGAGATCGTCGTCTACGCGATTGCGGAGCCGCGCGTCGGCGGCGGCTCCGTCGCGCGCGGTGCCACGGCTGCGGCGCAGCGTCTCGTGCTGCGCTACCCCGACGGCGCCCACGACGCCGAGGCGCTGATCGTCGACCGGGCCAGCGGGACGCTGCTGATCGTCACGAAGGCCTACGACGGCAACGCCGGGGTCTACGTCACGCGTCGCCGCTCGACACGGCGCACCGTGACGCTGCGGCGCGCCGCGCGGCTCTCGCTCGGTCTCGGCGCGGCGATCACGGCGGGCGATCTGTCCGCCGACGGCGGAACGCTCGTCCTGCGCAGCTATGACCGCGCCATCGTGTTCGCGCGCCGCGGTCGCGAGCCGCTCGCGCGGACGTTGCGCCGGCGGCCGTGCGTCGCCGGAGCCGATCTCGTCGACGAGGGGCAGGGGGAGGCGCTCGCGCTGACGCCGTCGGGGCGCAGCTTCTACACGGTTCCCGAGGGCCCCCGCCCTGCGGTGCGTCGCTACGCCCCCGCGCGGTAGCGCGCCGGAATCTGGCGCACAAACACGGTTTTGGCGTTCGTCAGGCCGGGGAGGCTTGAAACAGGACAAACGCCGAGGGTCGGATGGCCACATATCCCCCGCCCCCTCTCTCGGCCGCGCGCCCGGTGCCTCCCCACCGGGCGTGCCCGTTTAAACAGTCGCCTCTGAACGCGCTGCGAGCCATCGGAAAAGGAACGCGGGCGGACCCGTCGAAACAGGGTCTCGCCCATGAAGCGCTCCGCTACGACGACGACCCCCGAGTCGCTTTCCACCTACATCCAGGCGCGCTTCGACGAGTTCTCGCGCTCGCAGAAGGACGTCGCCCAGTACATCGTCGACCACCTCGACGAGGTCGCCTTCCAGACGGCGGAGGAGCTCGCGCGCCGCGCGAACACGTCGTCGAGCACGGTCGTGCGCTTCTCGCAGGCGCTTGGCTTCGAGGGCTACCCCGAGCTGCAGCAGTCCGCCCGCGAGGAATACCGCCGCCGTCACGCGACGTCGCCGCCCGCCGGCGCGGCCGGTCCGGTCGCGCCGCTGTTCTCGCTTGACCAGAACGAGTTCGAGACGCTGCTCGCGGCCGACCACGTCAACGTCGAGGACACCGCGCGCAAGGTGTCGCGCAGCGAGGTCGAGGCGGCGATCGAGGCGATCGCGACGACGCCGCGGCTGCTCGTCGCCGGCACCGACCAGATGGCGTTCTTCGCCTCCTACCTGCGCCACCTGCTCATGCTGCTCGACCTGCGCGCCGAGATCGTCGCCAGCCCGTCGCAGGAGGCGCTCGGGCGGCTGAGTCGCATCGACGAGCAGACGCTCGTAATCGGGCTCTCCGCGGGGCGCCCGCACCCGCTCGTCGTGCGCGCGATGAAGCTCGCGCGCCACCGCAAGGCGATGACGATCGCGATCACCGACGCGACGCTGTCGGAGGTCGCCAAGCTCGCGAAGATCCGTCTGTACTACTCGTCGAACAGCCCGGCGTACGTGCGCTCGCACACCGCGCTGCTGAGCATGGTCCAGGCGCTCGCCTACGGCGTCTACGCGCGCGACGCCGACGGCTACGCGGACCGGATCAAGGCGTTCAAGCTGAAGTAGGACGAGCGCTGGTCGTGCCGGCGCGATGTAGCAGTCCGAGCGTCGTGGCCATGAGGTCCGCTGGTACGCCATCGGGATCGACGAGCCGATGCAGCGTCAGGCCGTTGGTCAGCGCGAGCACGATCGTGGCCCAATGCTGGGCACCGAGCGGGCCCGCATCCTGCGTCGCGAGCGCCGCGAGACCCGCGTGCATGCGCCGGTATCGGGTGGCGAACTGCTCGAAGAGGACGGGATTGGAGGCCGATTGCGTGCAGAACTCGATCATGAGCAGCAGCCAGCGTTCGTTGCGCGGGTCGATCGGCGCGGGCGCGAGGGCGGCGAGCCGCGCTTCCGGCGTGGGGAACTGCTCGAACAGCGCCTGGACGCGCTCCAGTCGCCGGGCGAAGACCTCGTCGACAAGCGCTACAAACAGCCCGGCCTTGCTCTCGAACGCCGCGAAGATCGCGCCGGTCGTGTAACCGGCGTCGTCGGCGACGGCCTTCAGCGATGTCGCGTGGTAGCCGTCGGCGAGAAAGCGCTCCTCCGCGGCGTCGAGCAGCGCGCGGCGGGTGAGCGCTGCTCGCTCGGGCCGGCTGAGCCGCTTCGTGCCCATCGACGGGGAGCCTGGACCTACGCTGCCTTGCCGCCGGGCAGCGGCGGCAGCCATTCGCTCGGCAGCGCCT
>JBOGYT010000043.1:0-5087 GCA_050696955.1 Solirubrobacteraceae bacterium
ACCCAGGCGATCACGACGAGCTCGATGCTCACGACGATGTAGGCGACGGTCAGCGCGGTGCCGAGGTCCGATATGAGGAACGGCAGCGCGTGCGCGGTGCCGCCGACGAACGTCGCGACGCCGGTGATCATGCCGCGCGTGAGCGCCGCGCCGCGGCCGGTGATCTCACCGTCGTCGGAGAGGCCCTCCGACATTCCCATGCTGATCGCGGCGCCGAGCGCGGCCGCGAGACCGACGAGCAGCGCGGCCTGCGAGCCGGCGATGTAGGCGGCGGCGAAGATCGGCGCCAGCGTCGAGATGGTGCCGTCGATGAGGCCGATCAGCGCGGGCTGAACGACCTGGAGCAGGCGCTGACGCTCGTCGGCGGCGCGCCAGCGCGTTACGAGAGGGATATCGGCGGCGGTCATGGTTTCGGGAGATTGTAACAAGGGAATTGCTATAAGGATGCCCTAAAATGGGCTTGCAGCAAGCAATAAGGACCCCCTAAGATGTACCCCGTGAGCCAAGATCTCATCCCCGCACTTCGTGACCGCGGCATGCGCGTCACCTCCCAGCGCGTGCTCGTGCACCGCGCGCTGCGCGAGCTCGACCGCCACGTCACTGCCGAGGAGCTGCTCGACGCCGTCAGCGACCGCCTCCCCAACGTCTCGCTGCCGACGATCTACGCCACGCTCGACCTGCTCGAGGACCTCGGCATGGTGCGACGCGTCCAGCGCGCCGGCACGACCCTCTTCGACCCCCGCACCGACTCCCACCACCACCTCATCTGCACCGAGTGCGGCTCGATCGAGGACGTCGACTCCGAGCTCGACACGGCCGCGATCGAGCGCGCGGCGGGCCAGCGCGGCTTCGAGCACGAGCGCGTCGAGGCCGTGGTGCACGGGCGGTGTGCGGGCTGCCGCTAGGCGGCGCGCGCCTGCGCCAAGAGGCCACGGAGCGTGGCGGCAACGGCCTCCGGCTCCCGCGTGATCTGCCTCCACGTGAACCTGACCACCCGCCAGCCCTCGACCATGAGGCGCTGATCGCGTCTGCGGTCGCGCTCGAACGCCTGGCGGGTGCCGTGCGTCTTGCGCCCGTCGGTTTCCACGACGAGGCGCTCCCGTCGCCAGAGGAAGTCGACCTGCCACTCCTCGCCGGGGATGGCGAGCCAGACGTTGACCTCGGGCTGCGGGAGACCGGCCTGGCGGCAGATCTGCAGGAAGAGCTCCTCGATCTCGTTCTTCGTGATGGTCGAGCCGCCGTAGTGGTCGGCGAGCGCGCGGCGCAGTCGCCTCGCGCCTCTGCGGGTCGGGTTGCGGGCCAGGACGTCCTCGATCGCCCGCATGTCAAGCAGACCGAGTTGCTCGGCGCGGTCGAGCGCTCGCTCGAGGGCGCGGCGGTCGACGACCTCGGCGAGGTCCAGCAGCGTGCGGGCGAGGCTGGTGCAGGGGATGCCGCGGACCGTGTCGGTGTCGGCCTCCGCCAGCGTACGAGTGCGCTGCACGGTGATGCCGTCGCGACGCCGCGCCTGCCGCGACGTCGTGACGTCGGTCATGCGGCGGCTGTCGGGCCGCACGCCCCACAAGGCCGCGGCCGATCGGTGCGACAGCAGCGCCCCAGGTCCGCACGCCAAGACCGCGGCCATCCACATGCCGTACTCGCCGAGCGGGAGCGGCCCGACGGCGAACACCCCGCGATGGACGCGATGCATCCTCCGTGCGGCGACGCGCTTGCTGATCGCGTTGGCGCTGAGCCCGAGGTCGATCAGCTGGGCGTGGGCGACAACGCGGTGCTGGCTCGCGGCACGGGCGTCGATGGCCTGATCGATCGCCAGGTGTGGTGAGTTATGACCATCAGGTGGTCGTAAGTCGCCAAGCCCCGTCATGACCGCGGACGATGACCGCTGTCCCGTTACCAATCAGCACGCGATTGCGACAAAATTACCCCTGGTCGCGCAGCTGCCGCAGCACGTAGCGCAGGATCCCGCCGTGGCGGAAGTACTCCGCCTCCTTCGGAGTATCGATCCGCACGCGCGCCTCGAACTCGATGTCGTCGGCGCGGACCGTGACGGTCTCCGGCAGCTCGCCCGCGTTCAGCGGATCGGCGAAGCCGGAGATCGAGAAGGCCTCCTCGCCGGTCAGGCCGAGCTCCTTGGCGCTGGCGGGCAACTGCAACGGCAGCACGCCCATGCCGACCAGGTTGGACCGGTGGATGCGCTCATACGACTCGGCGAGCACCGCCCGCACGCCGAGCAGGCGCGTCCCCTTCGCCGCCCAGTCGCGCGACGAGCCCGAGCCGTACTCCTTGCCGGCGAGGACCACGAGCGGCACGCCCTCGGCGATGTACGCCATCGCCGCGTCGTAGATCGACATCTGCTCGTCCTCGGGCAGCTTGCGGGTGAGGCCGCCCTCGGGGAGGGTGGGTCCTCCGCCCAGCAGGTTGCGCAGCCGGATGTTCGCGAACGTGCCGCGCATCATCACCTCGTGGTTGCCGCGCCGCGCGCCGTAGGAGTTGAAGTCCTTCGGGTCGACGCCGTGCTTCTGGAGGTACAGCCCGGCCGGACCGTCGCGCTTGATCGCGCCCGCCGGGGAGATGTGGTCCGTCGTGACCGAGTCGCCGAGCAGCGCCAGCACGCGCGCGCCGGAGATGTCGACGACCGGCTTGGGCGTCGGAGCGAGGTTGACGAAGTACGGCGGCAGGCGCACGTACGTCGAGTCGTCGTCCCAGGCGAAGCGGTCGCCGGTCGGCACATCGAGGCCGCGCCAGCGCTCGTCGCCGGCGAAGACGTCGCCGTAGGAGGAGCGGAACATCTCCGAGCGCACCGCCGACTGCACCGTGTCGGCGACCTCGCGCTCGGATGGCCACAGGTCGTGCAGGAACACCTCGTTGCCGTCGTGGTCGACGCCCAGCGGCTCGTTGACGATGTCGACGTCCATCGTTCCCGCCAGCGCGTAGGCGACGACGAGCGGCGGCGACGCGAGGTAGTTCATCTTCACGTCGGGGTTGATCCGGCCCTCGAAGTTGCGGTTGCCCGACAGGACCGACACGACGGCGAGGTCGTGGTCGGCGACCGCCTGGGAGATCGCCGCCGGCAGCGGCCCCGAGTTGCCGATGCACGTCGTGCAGCCGTAGCCGACGAGATGGAAGCCGAGCGCCTCGAGGTCGTCGGTCAATCCCGCGCGCGCGAGGTACTCGGTCACGACCTTCGACCCAGGCGCCAGCGACGTCTTCACCCACGGCTTGCGCTGCAGGCCGCGCGCGACGGCGTTGCGTGCCAGCAGGCCCGCGGCGATCATCACCGACGGGTTCGACGTGTTCGTGCACGACGTGATGGCGGCGATGACGACGCGCCCGTGGTCGAGGTCGGTCTGCACGCCGTCGCCGAGCGTGATCTCGACGCGGCTGTCGGGGTGCTCGGCGACCCACACCGCGACCTGCTCGGCGCGCTCGTGCTCCTCCGCCGCGTCGCGCGCGTGGGTCGCGCTCGCCGTGTGCTCGCGCCGCGTGCCGGTCGGCGGATCGGAGGCCGGGAACGACAGCGCGTCGAACTCGATCGTGTCGCCGCCGGAGCGGTCGTCCTCCTGAAGCTCGGGCAGGAAATCGCCCAGCGCGACCTGGAACGCGCCGCGCGCCTCGCTCAGCGTCACGCGGTCCTGCGGGCGTCGCGGCCCCGCCAGCGACGGCACGACCGTCGACAGGTCGAGCTCGATCGTGTCCGAGTAGGCCGGCGTCGGCGTGTTCTCGTCGTGCCACAGCCCCTGCTCGCGCGCGTAGGCCTCGACGAGCTCGATCTGCTCGGGCGACCGGCCCGACAGCTCGAGGTAGCGCAGCGTCTCCTCGTCGATCGGGAAGATCGCGCACGTCGAGCCGAACTCGGGGCTCATGTTGCCGATCGTCGCCCGGTCGGCCAGCGGCAGGCCGGTCAGGCCGCGCCCGTGGAACTCGACGAACTTGCCGACGACGCCGCGCTCGCGCAGCATCTCGGTGACGGTCAGTACGAGGTCGGTTGCGGTCGTGCCGGTCGGCAGCTCGCCGCGCAGCCCGAAGCCCAGCACCTGCGGGATGAGCATCGACATCGGCTGGCCGAGCATCGCCGCCTCCGCCTCGATCCCGCCGACGCCCCAGCCCAGGACGCCGAGGCCGTTGATCATCGTCGTGTGCGAGTCGGTCCCGACGAGCGTGTCGGGGTACGCGATGCCCCCTCCGGGAGAAGGTTGCACGAAGACCACCCGCGCGAGGTACTCGAGGTTGACCTGGTGGACGATCCCCGTGTCCGGCGGCACGACGGCGAAGTTGTCAAACGCGTCCTGGCCCCAGCGCAGGAACGAGTAGCGCTCCTCGTTGCGCTCGAACTCGCGCTCGGCGTTGACGACGAACGACTCGCGCCGCGCGAACGAGTCGACCTGCACCGAGTGGTCGATGACGAGCTCGGCCGGCACGAGCGGGTTGATCTTCGCGGGGTCGCCGCCCATCGCGGCCATCGCGTCGCGCATCGCCGCGAGGTCGACGACGGCCGGCACGCCCGTGAAGTCCTGCATGACGACGCGCGCGGGCGTGAACGCGATCTCCTTCGACGGCTCCGCCGCCGGGTCCCAGGTCGCGAGCGCCTCGATGTCCGCCGCGGTCACCGAGCCGTCGCCCTCGGTGCGCAGGAGGTTCTCGAGCAGCACCTTCAGCGAGAACGGCAGGCGCGCGACGTCGAACCTCGACTGCAGCGCGTCGAGGCGGAAGATCTCAACCGAGCGCCCACCGACCGTGAGCGTTCTGCGGGCATCGAAGCTGTTCGTGGACACGGGCGAAGGGGTCTGACCGGGAATTCGAATCCCGCAGTGTGGCAGTACCGGCCCGATACGCGCCTGTCCCGTTCGCGGCCTCCGGCGAAGCAGTGGACGGCGAGGTCACCAATACGCGAATATGAATATTGGATGGCTCACGGGGAGAGCACGGGGGAGAGCCCGACGCTGGTCGGTCGCGTTCGCGAGCTGGAGCAGCTCGACGGCGCGCTCGCCGGCGCGTTCGACGGCCGTGGCGGGCTCGCGCTCCTGACCGGGGAGCCGGGCATCGGCAAGACGACGCTCGCGCGCGCATTCGCCGAGCGCGCGGCCGCG
>JBOGYT010000044.1:0-6588 GCA_050696955.1 Solirubrobacteraceae bacterium
CCGTGAGACCCTGGCTTAGGCCACCCGCCCCGCAGAACAGGTCGACCGCGGTTAGAGCTTCGGTAGCCACGCCGCCGGACGATATGGCGTCCCGCGGACGACGAGCGGCGCGGCTCCGGCCTGTCTCGAGGGGCTGGGCGGGGGGGCGTTCCTGGCGCCCGGCATGGGACCGTCAGGCTCGCACGCTCAGGTGGCCTTGGTGGACCGACGGCATCCGATAATCTATTATCCCAGCATGCCCCGAGCCCACCGCCACGACCGCCTGCCTGAGGACGAGCTTTGGCCCAAAGACAGCCGGGCGGATATTGACCCGGCAGACCAGGCGGCGCACATGCGGAGGCTCCGCGATGCCCAAAATGGCATCGCCGAGGGCTACGCCGCCCGAGACGAGCTGATGCTGGCCTGGGCCACGAGCAACGCGCTGAGCCGACGCGACATGGCTACTGCGACGGGGCTGGCGGAGAGCCGCGTCAACCAGATCATTCGCGAGCTCGCCGAGCGCTATCAGCAGCGTCGCAACGAAGCTGGTGCAGCGCGTGTCGCGCGGCACATGCCCCTTGGAACGCGGTCGAGTCCTCGCGACGCTCGTTAGCGCATTGTGTCGAGCCAACCCATACTCTGACCCGCGGGAGGCGCGATGTGGGTCGTTAGCCGCACCGCCAACTACGATCGGCCCGATGCCGAGGCTTTGGGTGATGGGGACGCTCTAAGCAGCTACCTGCCGCTGTTCGCCTTGATCGGGATGCGATCGATACATCGGTCGAACCTGATCAGCATCTCGTGCGGCCTACTCGTGATCGGGGGAGCGGTCGGGACCTTCCTGTTCCTACAGACGGCGGAACGTAAACCGAAGGGGAACTACGAGCTCCTCGCCGTCCAAGAAGTGCTGGAGGCAAAACGAAAGAGCGGCGAGCGTAACTGGCGCCACCATCATTACCTTCGGGGCAGCGTCTACTGCGGGCAGTGCGGCGGCCGCCTGATCTACACCCAGGCCAAAGGGCGCGGCGGGATCTATGAGTACTTCGTCTGTCGCGGCCGCCAGCAACGCCTCTGTACGCAACCGCATCAGCGGGTCATCGCGGTCGAGCGGGCAGTCGAGGATCACTACCGCCACGTCGAGCTCGCCAGCTGGCGACGCGACGCCGTGCGCGGCTACGTCCGGGCCTACGTTGGCAAACTCGACGAGACGGCCGCGCCCGAGCGCTCACGCATCGCTGAGTTGGTCCGCGGACTGGACGGCCAGGAGCGCAAGCTGCTCGCCGCCCACTACGCCGACCGCATCTCCGAAAGCCTCTTCAACGAGGAACAGGACCGCCTACGACGCGAGCGTGCCAGCGCCGAACGGCTCCAGGCTCAGCTCGCGGTCGACCACCGCGACGTGCTGGCTCGGCTCCATGTCGCGCTCGAACTGACCGCGTCCCTCCAAGCCGCATACATCTTGGCCGGGCCGATCGTTCGACGGCTGTTCAACCAGGCGATCTTCAAGCGCATCTGGCTGAGCGAGGAATCCGTCGATCGGGTCGAGGTCGCCGAGCCGTTCGACGAGCTCATCACGATTAGTTAGCTACTTCTGCTCGGTCGTTGAGCGCGCCTCGCGACGCGGCCGCACCAAGCTGCCGACGGACACGTTGGCCGCGCTCGGCCTAGATGACTGATTCCGTTCCGGGCCTGGGCCGGGACGGGGTCGAGGAGACATAGAAAGTGTGTCGAAGGTCGGCGTTGCGTACGCCAACGTTGACCAGCCCAAGGAGGTGGTCTACGTGACCGCCGATCTCGACACCCTTCTGACGGCACTTTACGTGCTGGCAGACGAAATCCTGCCGCGCCGACGGCGTGCACGACGACGCCCGAAGATCACCGACGCCGAGCTAGTCTGCCTGGCCGTCGCGCAGATCCTGCTCGATGTGCCGTCCGAGCGGCGGTTTCTGCGCTTCGCGATGAGTCGCTTGGGACATCTGTTTGCGTATCTGCCCCAGCAGCCGGGCTACAACAAGCGGATGCGCGCGCTCGCGCCGCAGATCGTGCGGTTGCTGAACGTCGTGGCGTTCAGCTCGCCGTCGTGGTGCGACAACATCCGCCTGCTGGACTCCACACCGGTGCCGTGCGGCGCATCGCGCGAGACAGCGAAACGCTCGGACTTCGCCGGGCACGCCGCCTACGGCTACTGCGCGAGCCACAGCCGCTACTTCTGGGGCTTCCGGTTGTACTTGCTGTGCGCCAGCGATGGGATGCCGATCGCCTTTGAGCTCGCCCCGGCGAACGCCTCCGAGCGCGACGTCGCCGCCGAAATGCTGCGCCGCGTCGAGCTTGACGGCTACACCGTGCTCGCCGACAAGGGGTTCGGCGGCGCGGAATTCGAAGCGCTGATGCGCGAACTCGGCGCGATCTTCTTGCGCCCCGACCGCAAGGGCGAACCCGCCCGCTTCGGGCGCCTGGGCGGCATGCGCCAATGGGTCGAGTCGGTCTTTGACACCCTCAAAGGCCAGCTCTCCCTCGAAGACCACGGCGCCCACGGCATGCCCGGGCTCATGACCCGCATCGCGCAACGCCTGCTCGCGCTCGCCGCCTGCATCTGGCACAACTGGGCGACCGGCAATCCCGGCCGCCACCTCACCGCCTACGACCACTGATGGGGAAATAGCCGTGACGCTCGGTACCCGAAGTTCTTCCAGAATCCGGCGTCACGGCGGTCATTTCCACCCGACCGGAGCCGGCGCCCCGCGCCGAGAGGAACTAACCCAACGGAATCAGTCATCTAGACGGCCCCCGTAAGGACGAAACCTCCACGACCGTTTGCAGTCGTGGAGGTTCGAACGTCCTAACGATGGTGCGCCGAAGAGGACTCGAACCTCCACGGGCCATACAGCCCACAAGGCCCTCAACCTTGCGCGTCTACCAATTCCGCCACCGGCGCAGGGACGGCTGAGTATAGGCGCTTGATTCCGTCCGCAGGGGCCGTTAGCTTGTACGAACAGATGTTCGCTTGCCCCGCAATCACGCCCCGCGCCAAGGAGCTTGCCTGATGGACCTGACCAAGCGCCAGCAGGAGATCTTCGACTTCATCAAGAGCTACTCGGCGAAGTTCGGCTACCCCCCGACGGTGCGCGATATCGGCAAGGCGGTCGGGCTCGCCTCGTCGTCGACCGTGCACGCCCACCTGGCGAACCTCGAGAAGCTCGGCCTGCTTCGGCGCGATCCGACGAAGCCCCGCGCGATCGAGATGCTCGACCGCGCCGTCGAGCAGGTGAAGTCGATCGTGCGGCCCGACGGGCTGCCGCTCGTGGGCCACGTGGCCGCAGGCTCGCCGGTCCTCGCCGAGGAGAACATCGAGGAGTACGTCCCCGTGCCGCAGCTCGCCGGCGGGGACGAGGGCGAGTACGTCCTGCGCGTGCGCGGCGACTCGATGGTGGACGCGGGCATCCTGCCCGACGACTACGTCGTGGTCCGTCCTCAGGAGACGGCCGAGGACGGCGAGATCGTCGTCGCGATGGTCGGCGAGGAAGCGACCGTCAAGCGCTTCTTCCGCGAGGACGACCACATCCGCCTGCAGCCCGAGAACGCGACGATGGAGCCGATCCGCTCGCGCGAGGTGCGCGTGCTCGGCCGCGTCGTCGGGCTCTTCAGGAGCGTCGGGTGAGGACGTGAGCACCGCCGCGCTCGATCACCCCGTCATGCACTTCGCCGCCCAGCGCGAGGGTCGGACGCTGGAGGAAACGATCTCCGGCGCCTGGGAGGACCTCACCGCGCACCGACCCGCCACGTGCCCGATCTGCTCCGCGGAGATGACACCGCGCTACGGATCCGGCCCGTCGGCGGTCGGGGGTCGGTGCGGGGACTGCGGCTCCGAGCTGGGCTAGCGGCTCGTGGCGCAGGATCGCCACGTGCCAACGGTGTCCGTGCGTTGCACTGTCCACCGTGGGCCCGCGGCGCCCTGCATCCACGATCCACCAGCCCAGGACCGCGCTGGGGTTCGATGTCGAGTTGACCCGCATGGCGGGGAGGATTCGACATCCTCGGCAGAGCGGGTCGGTTCGGGCCGCATCGATGTCGAATCGACCCCGCATGCCGGGGAATACGCGACATTCACGACGTCGTGGCGACGTGGCGCAGATCCCCCGGGGTGACGCTCCCCGCGAGCCCTCGGCGCCGCTGCGGCCCTCTCCTCATCGCTGCTGTTGCGTCCCTCCGGCGGCCGGAGGGCGCCACATCACGCGCCATCGCCATCGCGACGCCTACCTACCGGCCCAGCACCTCGGCGAGCACCTCGTCGTCCGATGGGCCCTCCTCCGGCGGTGGTGGAAGCGGTGCGGTGACCGCGACGACGAGCGTGTGGGCGACGAGGTCGCCGATGCGCTGGCGGCGCGGGTTGGTCATGGCGACCACGAAGCCGACGAGGTAGAAGGCCGGCAGGCCGTCGATCGGCCGCAGCAGGTTGCGGACGAGCACCGCCTGCGACGTCGCGGGGGCGCCGTCCTCGCCGACGACCTTCAGGCCGAGCCAGCGCTTGCCGAGCGTCTGGCCCCACATCGCCTCGGTCCGCCAGTAGTAGAGGAACGTCAGCAGGAGGAAGAGCAGGAAGCCGGCGCCCTCGAGCCGGATGACGGCGTTCGTGCCGCTGCCGCCGCGGCGCTCGCCGAAGATCGCGGCGACGACGACGTACAGCACGAAGACGAGGGCGATGTCGATGGCCGCGGCGCCGATGCGGCGGCCGATGACGTCCTGTTCGGGCATTCGCCGGGACCCTATCGCTGGCCCGCGGGCGCTTGCCTTCCGGCGCCCGGGCGCTAGGCTGGATAGGTCAGCCAGGCAGTCGCGGAGGCTCGCCCTTCGAGGAAAGTCCGGACATCACAGGGCACGGTGGTCGGGAACCCGACCCGGGGAAACCCGCGGGAAAGTGCCACAGAAAACACACCGCCGATGGCGCGTCAGCACGTGCGGCGCGCACAGGCAAGGTTGAAAAGGTGCGGTAAGAGCGCACCGGCGCCGCGGTGACGCGGCGGCCAGGCAAACCCCACTCGATGCAAGGCCAAGCAGGACCGCTCGTAGGTTGCCCGCCGAGGTCCAGGTCGGCCGCTCAGATGGATGGCTGCTCAACGACAGAATCCGGCTTACCGGCTGACTACGGAAAACCCCCGCTCATTGCGGGGGTTTTCTATTTTCCGACCTGACGGCCCACGGAGCCGCCGCCGGCGCCGGCGAGCGTGCTCAACGCCTCGTCGAGCGTGGCGTGCATCGGCGCCGCGCGCGAGAACTCGACGAGCTGCAGCGTCCGGCGCACGGTACTGCCCTCGGGCGTCACGACGACGAGGCGCTGGCGCCGCTCGCCGAGGCGCGCGGCGAGACCGAAGAGCTTGCGGATCGCGGTCGAGTCGAGGAAGCCCACGCCGGTGAGATCGATCACCGCGCCGTGCGTCTCGGTCGGGATCGCGACCTCGATCTCGCTCGTGATCGTCGCCGCGTTGAACACGTCGAGCTCCCCGATGATGCTGACGACGATGTGGTTGCCGCGTGTCTCGGTCGCGATGGCTGCGGCCGGTTGGCTCATACGCGCACGGGTTCGGTGAGCCGGCGGCGCAGGCGGATCGTCGTGCCCTCGGGCACCGTCTCGAGGTGGACATCGTCCATGAGGGCCTCGATGAGATCGAGGCCGCGGCCCTGATCGCTCGGCGGGCGCTGATCGCGCCAGTGGCCGTGGTCGCGGACCTCGACCTCGACCTCGCCGTCGTGCAGCCGCGCCTCGAAGGCGATCGTGGCGCCCGGGGCCGCTCCGGCGTGCTCGATCGCGTTCGTGCAGGCCTCGCTGCACGCCATGACGATCGCGTGCACGTCGGCGTCGGCCGCGTCGGCCTGTTCGAGCCAGCGTCGCAGCAGCGCGCGCAGCGAGCTGAGCGCGCGCGGCTCGCTCGGCAGCTCGACGACGAGCCGCGTCCCGAGCGGCACGTGGCACAGCGCGAGCAGGGCGACGTCATCGGAGGGTTCGCCGCTCGGCACGGCCGCCGCGAGCAGGCGATCGCAGATCGCCTCGGGTTCGAGCAGCCCGCCGCCGGCGGCCCCGGCCAGCAGCGCGAGGCCCTCGTCGAGATGCTCGCCGCGCCGCTCGATGAGCCCGTCGGTGTACAGCAGGATCGCGCCGCCCGGCTCGAGCGTCACGACCTCCTCCTCGTAGCCGGGGAACGGCAGCACGCCAAGCGGCACCGAGCGCGCGCCGTTGAGGAACTGCGGCTTGCCCTCGGCGTCGAGCGTCAGCGGAGGCGGGTGTCCCGCGTTGACATACGACAGCCGCCCGTCGACCGGGTCGAACGCCGCGAGCACGAGCGTCGCCATCTGCTCGTGCGCGGGCTCGGCGAGGACGAAGCGGTTCAGGCGGGCGGCGATCTCGGCCGGCCCGTTGTCGTCGAACGCGTACGCGCGGATCGCGTTGCGCAGCGCGCCGAGCGCCGAGGCCGCCGCCAGTCCCTTGCCGGAGACGTCGCCCATGACGAGCAGCACGCGCCCGCCGCCGAGCGAGATCGCGTCGTACCAGTCGCCCCCGACCTCCGCCTCGGACGCCGCGGGCAGGTAGCGCGCGCTGAGCTCGATCCCTGGCAG
>JBOGYT010000045.1:0-3969 GCA_050696955.1 Solirubrobacteraceae bacterium
CAACGCCAGCGACACCGCCGCCACAACGCGATTGCGAATAGACCGACGCGCACACCCGCGCGTCCGCTCGTCGATGGTGCATGCCGTCCGTGCCGTCAGTATCTCCGAGTGCATCCCTGGCTCCGAGTCCGTTCGAGTGAATAAAACGGCCCCCTCGGCGGGGACCACTCCTCGATTCGGATCCCTGCACCGGCGGCGGGAGTGGGTCCACGCTCAGTGGACTCATGGCGCGCCTCGGCGTGGACGGATGATCGACGGCGCGAACGTCAGGACACGACGGGCAGGCCGGCCGCGCGCCAGGCCTGAAAGCCGCCGGCGAGGTCGGTCGCGCGCGCGAACCCGAGCTGCTGCAGCGTCGCCGCCGCGAGGCTCGATTGATACCCCTCGTCACACATCACGATGAGATGGCCGTCGAGGCCGCCCACCCGCTCGTCGTGCGCCTCCGAGCTCGGATCGCAGCGCCACTCGAGCACGTTGCGCGCAAACCAGAGCGCGTCCGGCACGATCCCGTCCGCCGCGCGCTGCGATTCGGACCGGATGTCGAGCAGGATCGCGCCGGCGCTGACGGCATCGTGCGCCTCCTGCGGTCCGACGCGCACGAGACCCGCGCGGGCCTCGGCCAGGAGCTCGTCGATCGTGTTGCGGGCGGGCACGCGAAGCGTCCCTGCGCTACCCCTTGAAGCGATCGGCCGAGATGCCGACCCGCTTGGAGAACGGGCTGTCGAAGACGCCGCTCGCGTTGAACTGCCGGTGCACGTCCTGCCAGTCGGCGTAGCGCGGGTACATCGACTCGACCAGGCCGTGGCTGCCGGTGAGGGTGTTGAGCTGGCCCCAGTGCGGGCGACCGGCGAGCTCGTACAGCGCCTTCTCGTAGGCGTTGGTCAGCTCGAACCCGCCCTCGTTGCCGTTGAGCTGGATGAGCTCGAGCATCACCGTGTCCTGGCCGTGCATCATCGATAGGTACGCCGGCGACGCCTTGACGAAGCGCATCGAGATCGGGGCGCTCTGGTAGATGTCGCCGAGGCGCCGGTACTCGTCGGCGACCTCGAAGATCCGCTCGACCGCGGCGATGTGGCGGCCGTCGAGCGGCACGGCGATCTCCGATGACAGCGCCGGCACGAGGTTGGCGTTGCCGATGTTGAAGACCTTGTAGCTGACGTTGTCGTACTCGTCCTTGACGAGCGCCTTCATCGCGTTCTCGAGCAGCATCGGCGCGAGGGCCGGCCACAGGTGCAGCACGAGGTTGATCGCCCGCGACGTGAACGGGAAGGTCGACAGCAGCTCGATGACCCAGTTGCGCATCCGCTTGTCCCACGGCCTGTGGCGCGGATCGGCGACGGGGTTGCGCGTCGTGACGAGGCACGGGTACTCGTGCTTGCGCGCATACGGGCTGAACACGAACTCGTAGTGGTCGTTGTCGCGCAGCACGGCGCCGTCCTCGAGGTCGGCGCGGACCTTCGACCACGGGTGCAGCTCGCGGACCTCGCGCAGGTAGAACTTCTCGCGCACCTCGACGAGCGCGGTGCACAGGACGCCCATGCAGCCGACGGCCACCGCGACGGCGTGGAAGACGTGGTCGTCCTGGTGCAGCGTGCGGCTGTCACCGTGGTGGGCCTCGTAGGCGGCGCGATCGGTCGGCCCGCCGGCGCGCTCCACGCGGTGGATGCGCCCGCCGCTGGCGACGAGGTCGACCGAGTGCACGGAGTCGTTGAGCGGGCCGTAGGCCGTCCCGGAGCCGTGCGTCGAGGTCGACATGACGCCGGCGATCGTCTGCTTGTCGTAGCCACCCATCTGCGACAGCGCGAGGCCGTTGCGGTCCAGGTACGCGTTGAGGTCACGGATGCGGGTGCCCGCCTCCGCCCGCACGAGCGTGCGCGCGGCCCATTCCTCGCGCAGGAAGTCCGGCTCGTGTGCCGGGACGCGCGACAGCTTGCGCGTCTCCATGAGGTAGCCCTCGGTCAGCGCCGCGTCCGACCACGAGTGGCCCGACCCGACGGCGCGCGCCGTGACGCCGTGGCGCTCGGCGTCGGTCACGATGTCTGCGACCTCGTCGATCGTCGCCGGCTCGTAGATCCGCAGCGGCGTGATCCGCTGGTTGCCGCGGTGGTTCTTCCACGCCGTGCGGACCTTGTAGTTCCTCACGGGCTGCGCTCCGCGATGAGGTGCTCGACCCCGCGCTCGGCGAGCGCGGCGATCGTCTTGGAGGGGTTGACGCCGATCGCCGTCGGGACGATCGAGCCGTCGAACACGTACAGGCCCTCGTAGCCGTGGACCTTGCCCGCGTCGTTGACGACGCCGGTCGCCGAGTCGCCGGACATCGGGCAGCCGCCGAGCGGATGGACGGTGATGAACTTGCCCAGCGGCCCGGCGTCCAGCGCGAAGAACGACGTCGCGCCCGCCGCCTCGGCGAGCTCGCCGGCGGCGCGGCGCATGTTCTCGAACAGCTCCGCGCTGTCGGCCTTGCGCCAGCGGATGTCGAAGCAGCCGAAGATCGGAGTCAGCCGCATGCGCCCCTTCGCCGCGTCGCGACCGATCATGAGAAAGACGAGCGTGTCGCCGATCGGCGCCAGCTTCCTGCTCAGCGTGAGGTTGCGGTGGGTGACGTGGCGGTCGGACAGGCCGACCTTCGTGGCGGCGTTCTTCGCCGTGAGCACCACGCGCCCCAGGCCGGTGATCGCGCGGATGCCGCGCACGATCTGCAGCAGGAAGCCGAAGTTCTGCGGCAACCCGCCGTCGGCGACCATGAAGCCGCGATCGTGCGTGTAGTCGATGCGGCTCGTCATCGTTGGCCCGAACTCGGTGCGCGCGCCGGCGACGTCGGGGCGCGTGGGGTCGATCGCGAGCGCGAGCGCGTCGCCGTTGCCGGAGAAGCGCGTCCCGAGCGTCGCCGAGAGCTTCGGCAACCGGCGGCGGTTCTTCAGCAGCAGTCGCGTCGAGCCGAGCGAGCCCGCGGCAAGCACGAGCACGGGCGCGCGCACGTCGCCGGCGTTCCTGTACTGCAGGTCGCGGAAGCCGACCGTCCAGTCGCCACCCGCCGCCGCCGGCGGGTCGATCCGCGTCACGTCGTGCAGCGGGAAGACCTCGGCCCCGTGCGCCTCCGCGCGGGCGACGTACGTGATGTCCACCGTGTTCTTCGCCATCCGGGGACAGCCGATGTCGCAGCGGCCGAGGTTCGTGCAGCCCTGCTGCGGGACGCCGCTGAACGGGTGACGCCGGTCGGGGCCGAAGTGGACCGCGATCGGCAGGCGCGACGCCGGCGCCCATGCGTGCGCCGCCATCGCGTCGAACGCGCGGATCTTCGGCAGCGCCGGCTCGGGCGGCGTCTCGCGCGGCTCGAGCGCCTCCTCGGTGCGGTCGTAGTAGCGGCGCAGCTCGTCGTAGTCGATCGCTGCCGGCCAGGCCGGATCCTCGAACAGGTCCGGCGGCGGGCGCAGCTGGACGTTGGCGTAGACGAGCGAGCCACCGCCGACGCCGGTTCCGGTGAGCACGGCGACGTCGCGCATGATGCGCAGGTCGAACATCCCGCCCGGGTTGTGATGCGGATGCCAGAACGCGCGCGGCGCCTGCTCGGGGCGGTCGGGATAGTCGCCGGGCCCGAAGCGCCGGCCGCGCTCGAGCACGCACACCTTCCAGCCCTGTTCAGCCAGCCGGCAGGCCGCGATCCCACCTCCGAAGCCGGAGCCGACGACCACGGCGTCGTAGGCGCCCTCCATGGCGCCACACTACCGGCGCGATCGGAAGGCGATCCGGAATGTGGCGCTTCAGGCGGTCGCGGCGCGGCGGGCGAGCGGCCCGTCGGCGAGCGCCCACGTCGCCAGGGCGACGGCGGCGGCCGCGAGCAGCACGGCGCCCCAGGCGCCGACCGCGTCGGCGATGACGTGCGAGCCGACGAACGCGCCGAAGTACGCCACGAGCAGCGCGGCCGTGCGCGCGGTGCCGGCCGTCCGGCGCCAGCGCAGCGCGCACCAC
>JBOGYT010000046.1:0-9894 GCA_050696955.1 Solirubrobacteraceae bacterium
CGGCTCGCGCACCTGGCGGATCATGACGTCCTGACCGGCCTGGCCAATCGGCGCCGCTTCGACGAGGAGCTCCAGAAGCACTTGGAACACTGTCGTCGGTACGGACCATCCGGCGCGCTGCTGATGATCGACCTCGACCACTTCAAGGAGGTGAACGACACCTTGGGCCACGCCGCGGGTGACCAGCTGATCATCTCCGCGGCGGCCTTGCTTCGAGGCCGGGCACGAGGCACGGACATCGTGGCCCGCCTCGGCGGCGACGAGTTCGCCATCCTGCTTGTCGACGCCGACCGTGACGCGGCTGAGCGTGTCGCCCGTTCCATTGTGGACCGGATCCGTGAGTACACCGCCACCCTCGACGGCACTCGCCGGCGGGTCACCGCCAGCATCGGGGTGGTGACGGTCCGTGCTGCCGTCGAGCACGAGGCAGACATCCTGGCCCTGGCGGACATGACCATGTACGACGTGAAGGAGGCCGGACGCGATGGTGTCGTCGTCCTTGATGAGGAGGCCTCACGACAGCCTCGCTCCGGGGCGCGGTTGGAGTGGAGGCGTCGTATCGAGGACGCCGTGAGCAACGATGACTTCGTCCTCCATCTGCAGCCGATCCTCGATCTTCGAACCGGCGCCATCCACTCGGCCGAGGCGCTGCTGCGGCTGGCCGATGCCGACGAGCTGGTGCTCCCCTCCCGGTTCCTCTACATCGCCGAGCGGGCCGGCCTGATGCCTGAGCTGGATGCTTGGGTCATCGAGCACGGCGTTGCGATGCTGGCGAAGCTTCGAGAGCTCCAACCCGAGTTCCAACTCGAGGTCAACCTGTCCGGGGTCTCGATCGGCAACGCAGAGGTCGAGCAAGCACTGGTCGAGTCCTTGGAGGCCCACGGCGTCGACCCCCGGGCGCTGATCCTCGAGATCACCGAGACCGCAGCGGTCTCAGATGTCGAGCTGGCACGCGAGTTCGCCGAACGGATGACATCGCTGGGGTGCAAGTTCGCCCTCGACGACTTCGGCGCCGGCTTCGGGTCCTTCTACTACCTCAAGCACCTGCCGTTCGACTACCTGAAGATCGACGGCGAGTTCGTGCGCAACTGCGCGTCGAACCGGACCGACCGGCTGCTCATCACCGCCGTCGTGAACATCGCGCGCGGCCTGGGCAAGCAGACGATCGCGGAGTTCGTGCGCGACGAGGAGACGGTCACGGCGCTGCGCGAACTGGGCGTGGACTGGGGCCAGGGCCACCACCTCGGCCGGCCGGCGGCGCTCGACGAGCAGCTCAGCTCCGAGATCACCGTCTGAGGCGGCGCAGTCCGGCGTGGTCGGGGTCGTAGACTCCGCCGCCGATGCCCGTCGAGCCACGCTTCGTCTGCCGCTTCGTCGCCGAGCCGCCGCAGGACCCGCTGCCGTCGGGCCGCTGGGCCTCGACGCTGACGCGTCATTTCCTCGGCGCGTGCGACGCGATCGATCCCGGCGACGACGACCTCGGCGAGCCCGGCGACATCGCGTTCTATCCCGATCGCACGTGGCACGGGCGCACGTTCGTCCCGGCGACGACGACGACCTCGACCGGCTTCGAGCTGTTCGGCTACGTCGCGTTCCGGCCCGGCAACGACGATCAGGAGCCGAGCGAGTTCTCCGCCGTCGCGTACTCCACGGACGACACCGCCGAGGCCAACCCGCACTGGCAGCTCGACCTCTCCGAAGAGGTCGTGGGCGTATGGCGCGGCGAGCAGGGTAACCGCGCCGACATGACGCTCGTATGGGGACGCCCGCTCGTGCGCGGCGGCGCGATCGTGACCGCGGAGCTGGCCGATCTCGCGGTCGATCAGTGCCTGTTGCACGAGGAGCGCTTCACGCTCCTGGCGCCCGACAACTACCGCCGGGACACGCTCGACGTGAAGCTCTTCGACAAGCGCGGCGCGCGCCTCGCGCAGGAGTCGCTGTACGAGGACGACGATGACGAAGATGCGGGCGACGACGCCGATGGCGACGAGCCGTCCCGTGAGTCCGCGCCGTAGCCCGGTGGACGTCGAGCAGGCAATCCGCACCCGCAGGACGCATAAGGCCTACAAGCCCGGGGCGGTCGATCACGACACGCTGGACGAGCTGTTCGAGCTCGCGCGGTGGGCGCCGAACCACCACCTGACGAACCCGTGGCGCTTCCGCGTCATCGGCCCGGGAGCGCTCGAGCGCCTCAAGGCGGCGAGCGGCGATCCCGTCGCGGCGGCGAAGCTCGACCGCGCCCCGACGCTCGTCGTCGTGTCGGTCGTGAAGACCCCCGACGATCCGATGACCGACGAGGAGGACACGTGCGCCGCGGCCGTCGCCGCCTACATCGTCCTGCTGGCCGCGCATGGGCGCGGCCTCGCCGGCTACTGGCGCACGCCGGCGATCCTCGGGACCCCCGAGGGACGTGCCGCGGTGTCCGTGCCCGACGGCGAGCACGTCCTCGGAATGCTCCATCTCGGCCACCCCTGCCAGGACCCGCGCGTGCCCGAACGGGCCCCGGTGGGTGACGTCGCGTCGTATCTCGACTGATGGGAAACACCCGCATCTGACGGCAATCTGGCAGCCGTCACCGCTGTCTTTGGGGATTAGTAAGCTGCACCCGCTGCCGGACGGTGCGCCCACCCCATGTCGCCGCCGCAGTCAGAGGAGGCGGGAATGCAGAGCATGCTCCGAGGGCTGGCGCGCGCCGCGTGCGCATGCCTAGCCATGGGGCTGGTGGCGTGCGGCGACGACGGCGAGAAGGATCGCGCGGTCACCGCTGCGCTGACGGCCTTCCCTGACGCGCTGGATCCGGCGCTCGCGTATGACGCGGATGCGTGGCAGGCGCTGTGGCTCGTGTACACGCCGCTGCTGACGTACGCGCATGCCGAGGGGGCGGCCGGTTCGCGGCTCATCCCCGGCGTCGCCGAGGCACTGCCGCAGATCTCCGCCGACGGGAAGACCTACCGCCTCAAGATCCGCGACGGCGCGACGTTCTCCGACGGGCGCCCGGTGAAGGCGTCGGACTTCGAGCACACGGTCAAGCGGATCTTCAACCTCGAATCCGGCGGGATCCCGTACTTCCAGCCGATCGCGGGCGCCAAGGAGTACCTCGAGGCCGGCAAGCCGCGCGGCGACATCTCCGGGATCGACACGAACGACCGCACCGGGGACATCACGATCCGCCTCACCGCGCCCGACGGCTCGTTCTCCAACGTGCTCGCCATGACGTTCGGCGGCATCGTGCCCGGGGACACCCCGTTCGAGAACCAGACCAAGCGCCCGCCACCCGGAGTCGGGCCGTTCAAGCTCGCAGACGTGCGCTCCAAGCGCGGCTACGACATCGTCAAGGTGCCGCGCTTCAAGCTCGCAGGGATCCCGCAGGCCAAGCTCGACCGGATCTCGATCGACGTCATCAAGAACCGCGGTCGCCAGACGCAGAGCACGATCCGCAACGACCTGGACTACATGACCGACGCGCCGGCGCCCGACCAGATCGCCTCGGTGCGCGACCGCTTCGAGGGCAAGCGCTACAAGGAGCTCGTCACGAACTCGTCGTACTTCTTCTTCCTCAACCATCGCACGCCCCCGTTCGACAAGAAGGCCGTGCGCCAGGCCGTCAACTACGCGCTGGACGAGCGCGCGATCGCGCGGGTCTACGGCGGCCTGTTCGAGCCGGGCTGCAACTTCCTGCCGCCGGGCATGACGGGCTACAAGAAGATCGAGCCGTGCCCGTACGGCGATCCGGACGCGCCGCCGAACCTCGCCCGCGCCCGCCAGCTCATCAAGCAGGCCGGCGTGGAGGGCGACTCCGTGCGCGTGTACGGGACCGATCTGCCCGAGCCCAAGGCGATCGTCGAGTACCTCTCCGACGTCCTGACCCAGATCGGCCTGGACGCCAAGCCGCGGCTCATCTCCGACGAGGTCTACTACGGGCGCGTGGGCAACGCGAAGACGAAGGCGCAGGTCGGCTTCGCGAACTACTTCCAGGACTACCCGCGTCCGTCGAGCTTCTTCACGCTCGTCGACGGGGCCTCGATCCAGCCGACGAACAGCCCGAACTTCGGCAACATCGACGACCCGCAGATCAACGCGACGCTCGCGCGGGCCAACCGCAACCCGGACGTCGACGCGGTGGCGGACGACTACGCCGCCGTCGACCGCCGGCTGCTCGAGGAGGCGCACCTCGCCCCGTACGGCAACCGCAAGCTCAGCGTGTTCGTCTCGGACCGGATCGACTTCGCGCACTGCACGGTGTGGCACCCGGTCTACAACCTCGACTACGCCAGCCTGTGCCTGAAGTAGCCGGCTGAAACCAAGCGCGGTGGTTGCCGACGCGCGGCGGGAGGGCGGCGGCGCCGCGGGCCTTGCCCCGTGGCAGCTCGCCGTGCGGCGCCTGCGGCGCAACCGCGCCGTGCTCGGCTTCGGCGCGCTGCTCGCGGTCCTCGTCGTGCTCGCGCTCGCGGCACCGCTGTGGGCGCACGTCGCGGGCACCGGCGGGCCGTCGCGCAACCACCTCGCCGACACGATCGTCGTCGACGGCGAGCGCCGCGACGTCGTCTCGGAGGACCGCATCCCGATCGGCCCGACCTGGCGGGCGGAGTACTTCCTCGGCGCCGACGGCAACGGGCGCGACGTGGCGGTGCGGCTCCTCTACGGCGCGCGCAACTCGCTGCTCATCGGCATCGGCGCGACGCTCCTGAGCCTCCTGCTGGGCGTCACGCTCGGGCTGCTCGCGGGCTACCTGCGGGGCTGGGTCGACGCGCTCATCTCGCGCAGCCTCGATGCGGTGTGGGCGTTTCCGGTGCTGCTGCTGGCGCTGGCGCTCGGCGTGTCGCTGTCGGCGGAGGGATTCGCGCTCGGGCCGCTGCACATCGCGGGCGACTCGAAGTGGATCCCGACGCTCATCATCGCCGTCGTCAGCGCGGTCTACCTGGCGCGCCCGATCCGCGGCCTCGTGCTGTCGCTGCGCGAGCAGCAGTTCGTCGAGGCCGCGCGTGCCCAGGGCGCCGGGCCGCTGCGGATCATGGTCTCAGAGCTCTTGCCCAACCTCGCGTCGACGATCCTCGTGTTCGTCCCGCTGCTCGTCGCCAACGCGATCCTGCTGGAGGGGGCGCTGTCGTTCCTCGGCGCGGGCGTGAAGTCGCCGGAGGCGTCGTGGGGCACGATGCTGTCGGATGGCATCGCGCTGCTGACCAGCGCGCCGCACCTGACGATCGTGCCGGGGGTCATGCTCGTGCTGACGGTCCTCGCGCTGAACGTCCTCGGCGACGGCCTGCGCCAAGCGCTCGACCCGCGGGCCCAGATCCGCCTGGAGCACTGATGCGTCGCTTCGTCCTGCGCCGCCTCGTCGGGATGATCGTCGTGCTGTTCGCGGTCTCCGTGCTGACGTTCGCGATCTTCACCGTCATCCCCGACGGCGCGCCGGAGGACCGCATGGCGGGTCGCAACTCGACGCCCGAGCAGATCGCCGCGATCCGGCGCGAGTGGGGCTTCGACAAGCCGCTGTACGTCCAGTACGCGCGCACGATGAAGAAGATCTTCAGCGGCGACGTCGTCTCCTACGAGGACCAGACCGACGTCATCGACGAGATCAAGCGCGGCGCGCCGCGGACGTTCGCGCTCGCGGTCGGGGCGGCGATCCTGTGGCTCGCGGCCGGCGTGGCGCTCGGCCTGTACGGTGCCGCGCGCGCCGGGCGCATCTCGGACCGGCTCATCACGGTGCTCGCCCTCGTCGGCATCTCGATGCCCGTCTTCTGGCTCGGCGCGCTGGCGAACCACTATCTGGGCTTCGAGCTCGGGATCTTCCCCGCCGGCGGCTACGCGGAGATCGGCGAGAAGGGGCTGCTGCAGTGGCTCTGGCACCTCGTCCTGCCGTGGTGCGTGCTCGCGGCGGTCTTCGTCGGCGCGTATTCGCGCGTCGTGCGCGCGAACGCGCTCGATGCGATGAACGAGGACTACGTCCGCGCGGCGCGCGCCAAGGGCCTGAGCGAGCGCCACGTCATGACGCACCACGTGCTGCCCAACTCGCTCATCCCGGTCGTGACGCTCTTCGGCCTGGACTTCGGCGCGGTCCTCGGCGGCGGCGCCGTCCTGACCGAGTCGGTCTTCGACCTGCAGGGCGTCGGCCAGTACTTCGCCGAGTCGATCGGTCGCCTCGACGTGCCCCCCGTGCTCGCCGTGACGATGTTCGGGACGTTCTTCATCGTCGTCCTCAACACGGTCGTCGACATCGTCTACGCCGCGCTTGATCCGCGGATCCGGCTGTCATGATCTCGCCGTACTCGAGCCCCGATAGCTCAGCTGGATAGAGCGACTCCCTCCTAAGGAGTAGGCCCCAGGTTCGAATCCTGGTCGGGGCATCGGCCGGACGCCGGCCTACCGATCCGGGCGCTCCGGATAGACGTCGTCGATCGTCGTCAGCGCCACGTAGGGCGCGCCGGCCGCCGCCTCGATCCGCTCGCCGCCGCCCGCGAGCCGGTCGAGCACGCTGACGACGCCGCAGATCGTGTGGCCCGCCTCGCGCAGCGCCTCGATCGCCACGATCGTCGAGCCGCCCGTGCTGACGACGTCCTCGACGACGAGGCAGCGGTCGTCCGGTGCGAGCGGCGGACCCTCGATGCGGCGCGACAGCCCGTGGCGCTTGACCTCCTTGCGCACGAAGAAGCCGGTCACGTCGGCGCCGCCGGCGAGCGCCGCGCACGTCACCGCGTCGGCGCCCATCGTCAGGCCACCGACCGCGGTCGCGTCCCAGTGGCGCGCACGCTCCGCCAGCAGCTCGCCGAGCGCGAGAAACCCGGCCGGGCGCAGGATCGCCCGCTTGGCGTCGACGTAGTACTGCGCCTTCGCGCCGCTGGTCAGCGTCACCTCGCCGATGACGAGCGCGTGCTCGCGCAGTTCCTGGGCCAATCGTCCATGGGCATCCATCGGAGCAGCGTAATCGAGGTCTCACAGCCGATAGATAGGCGGTGCTCGAACTCCCGCTTCGTTATCTCGCGATCGTGCTCAGCCTCATCGTGGCGATGGGGTTCGTGCTGTTCGTCATCGACGATGTCGGCCAGGCGTCAGACGACACGGTCACCAAGGTCGAGTTTCCCGAATACCAGCGTGCCGACCCCACCTCGGCGGGCGAGCTCGAGCGCGAGAGGCGCAACGGCCAGGTGCGCGAGTGGATCGACGACGGCAACGACGTGCTGCTCAAGCCGTTCGCCGGCATCGCCCACTCGGACAGCCAGTGGGTCGAGCGCGGCGTCCCGACCCTCTTCGGGCTGCTCGTCTACGGCTTCCTGCTGGGGTACCTCGCGCGCTTCGCGCGCGGCCACGGGTGACGGTCGCCTCGCCGCCGTTCGCTTCGCCGCGCGGTTGACCAGGGGCAGAGCACACGCGTTCGCAGTTGAGCCGCACATACCGGTCGAACTGCGAACGCGCGCCCTGCGACCCGCCGCAACCTCCTACCGGTACGTGTCGATCGGAGTCCCGATGCGGATCCAGCGAAACAGGCTCAGCGCGTCGGGGATCGGGACGCGCAGGCAGCCGTGGCTCGCCGGATAGATCGGAACCGACGGGTAGCCGTGCGTGGCGTAGCCGCGGATGAAGTACGCCGAGTGGACCATCCCCTTGGCGTTGGTGCCGGGGGTCTTGCTGTAGACGCGGAAGTGGCCGAGCACCGTCGGCGTGCTCGGCTTGCCCGACGAGATCGGGTAGATGCGCCGCACCTTGCCGCCCTCGATGAGCGCGAGGACCTGGCGTGTGATGTCGGCCTCCATATGGCGGCCGTGGCTCGGGAAGCGGATCCGGAAGCGGCCGCCGCCGCGGGCGATGCGGCGCATGACCTGCTTGGATGCCGACGTCGTGCGCGCCATGCCCGTGACCTTGCGAAACGCGAGCACCGCGCGGCCGGTCCGGGCGTCGTATGAGCCGCGGCGGCCGACGACGTAGCCCAGGCGCGCGAGCCGGTTCTGCAGGGCGCGGACGGACGTGCGCCCGCTGCCCGGTGCGACCCGGCGCGGCAGGATCTGGAACGCGCTCGAGGTCGCGCTGAAGCCCGCGAGCGCCGGTGTGGCGACGTGCTCGGCGCGCACGACGAGCCGGCCGGGCCGCTTGGGCTTGAAGCCGAGGACGAAGTAGCCGCCGCCGCTCGGGTTCGGCTGGAGCTCGACCTGCTTGATGTGCACCTTGCGCTTGCCGCGGTAGACGCGGACGACGACCGTCTCGTTGGCGACGTAGGCGCTGACCCGGCCGCGGATGCGGACCCGGTCGCGCGTGAGGGCGACGCGGCGCCTGCCGCCGATGCGCTCGACGCTGAGCGTCATCGAGCCCGGGAGGGCCGCCGCCTGGGCCGCTGCGGGCCTGGTTGTCGCCGCAGCCGCAGCGGCGGGCGCCGCCGGGGCCGGATCCTGCGCGGCGGCGGTAGCCGGTAGCGCCGCGAGCGCGACGAATGTCATCCAGACGGCGCGGCGCATTGGTGGAAATATGCCACGCCGCAACGACGAATGCCCGGCGACGGGAGCGTTGGCGTCCCGCCGCTCACCCCGCCGGCGCGGGCGCCGCCCGCGCGCCTGGGCCGAGGGCGCGCCGGATGCACGCCGCGACCCCGATCGACACGATCGCCGCTCCGGCCATCGCGCCCACGACGACCTCGGCCGGCCACCCCTCTCCCACGCCGAACGCCAGCGCGTTGTTGAACGCGTGCAGGACGATGCACGGATACAGCGACCCCGTCCAGTGGTAGAGCATGCACAGCCCCGCCCCCAACACGGCGAGCGGCACGAGCTGGCTGGCCGGCGCCGAGCCGAGATGGATCGCGCCGAAGACGAGCCCGGTGATGATCGCCGCCGGCCACGGGCCGCGCCAGTTGCGCAGCGCCCCGAAGAAGAACCCGCGGAAGAAGAGCTCCTCGCCGACCGGGGCGACGACCGTCACGAGGAAGGTGACCGCGAGCAGGTTGACCGTCGAGTCGTCGACGCCGAGGCGCTCGGGCAGCTCGCTCTCCTCGTCGACCCCGATGATCGCCGCCCAGAGGATCGCGAAGGCGAAGAAGATGAACCACACGCGTAGCAGCCGGCCGATGGCGCGCTTGATGCTCGGCGGCGGACGCAGCCCGAAGTCATCGGCGGTCGGCCGCGAGACGCCGCGCGCGAACAGATACGCGGCCCCGAAGAGGGCCACGTTTTGAAACACGGTGAGCCCGATGTCGATGCCCGCCGGGGTGTTGTCGAGGTCCGCCCCCGCCGCTCCGGCGACGAGGCCGACGATGATGCTGCCGACGATCGTCGCGGCGAAGCCGGCCAGGAGCGCGACCCAGGCCGTCCACGGGCGCCAGCCGGCCGCGCCCCACCGCCCGCGCCCCGGCAGCGCCGGCCCGCCGTGCGCCGGCGGGCCGCCGGGCGAGGACAGACCTGTGGGCGGGACGCTCGTCACGGACGCGAGAGGTTACGCAGCGAGCGGCGGCAGCTCGTCGAGCGAGCGGATGACCTCGACCCCGGCCGGCACGGCCGGGGGACGCCCGTCGCGCACCACGAGCACCGGCCGCAGGCCCGCCGCGACCGCGCCGGCGACATCGTGTTCGAGCGAGTCGCCCGCGTGCCATCCGCCCTGCCCCGGCCGGCCGGCGATCTCCAGCGCGCGCCGGAAGATCTCGGGGTCGGGCTTCGCGACGCCCGCCTCGGCCGAGCTGATCGCGCCGTCCACGAGCTCGCGCAGCTCGGTGCGGTCGAGCATCTCGTGCAGCGATACGTCCCAGTTGGAGACGACGACGAGCCGGTGGCCGCGCTCGCGCAGCCCGCGCAGCGCCGCGCGAGCCTCGGGGTAGGGCGCGAAGCGCAGCGCCGCCAGGAGCGCGTCGAGCACGTCATCGAGCGACAGGCCGCCGAGCTGCGCGCCGGCGCCCTCGAGCGCCTCGCGCAGGAC
>JBOGYT010000047.1:0-3861 GCA_050696955.1 Solirubrobacteraceae bacterium
TTTCCCTGTCGCTCACCACAACGGTCTTCAGCCAACGCAGCACAGGGCGACTTGACGCCCGCCCCCACAGGGCCGACGCCGGACGGCCAGCAATCCTCCATCCCTCGCACAGCACCACCTACCAAGAGTCACCTACATGGACTCCTCCTTCAGCGCTCGTGACACACGCTTGGATGCCGGATCGTGGATGCTCGAAGCCGCACGGTCCCGCAGCGCATACCGGCCATATTCGCAAGAGGCCGGGCGGCCCCGAACGCCGCGAAACGGCGCCCACACACACAACGTGTTAACGGACGCTTCCTGAGCGACACCCGTACGCTCCCAAGGCCGCCGAGGCGGCGGCGGCGCAAGATGCGTTCTGGCCCATGCACGACCGGCTCTACGCGGCGCGAGGGCAGCTCGCGCTCGACGAGCCGACCTACTTCCGCGCGACGGCGCGCATCCCGTACAGGCCGTAGCCGACGACGAGCAGGCCGACGATGACGAGCAGCGGCGGGAAGTACGTGACCGGCGGCCACGTGTTCGCGAGCTTGTCGAAATGCCCCTGCTGCTCGTCGAGCACCGGAATGACGTCCACCCGGAAGTGGTCGTCGAGCTGGGTCATCGTCCGCACCGGCTGACCGTCGAAGCGCTTCAGGTCGCCGAGCTTCGGGACGCTGTTCCAGCCGACGGTCACGGCGGTGACGTTCTCGAGCGACTGCGCGAGGCCGGGCGTCTCCTTGCGAAGCGTCAGCAGGAGCCGGTTGCCGCTCATCCGCATCGTCCTCGACAGGAACCCGAGCAGGTGCGGCACCTCCTCGCCGACGGCCGCCAGCGGGATCGCCTCGAGCACGGCGGTCGTCCGCGGCGCGCGGGCGCGCAGCCGCCGCAGGACCCGTCCCGGCGAGAGGCCGGTGCGCTCGGAGATGAAGCGCAGCAGCCGCGGCACCTCGGCGGCCGCGCCGCCGCGGACGGTCATGATCGGGTCGCCGAACTGCACGGCGTCGTGGACCAGCGCGATCCCCTCGACCGAGCCGCGCACGCGCTCCTCGGTGAAAGCCGGCTTGAACGCGTCGATCGTCTTGTCGGCCGCGCTCAAGCGCGGGAAGTACTGCAGGACGAGCACGAGGAGCAGGATCACGGCTCCGACCCCGACCACGGCGCCCCAGTCGCGCCTGCCCGGATTGCCGCCGCCCGCGGCGGCCTTCGCCCGCGTGAGCCCGAAAGCGATGACGACGAGCCCGACGACGAGCAGCAGCCACGGGATGTAGCCGATGCCGCCGTTGCTCTCGACCTTCTGGAAGTTGTCCTTCTGGCGCTCGACGACGGCGATGAGGTCGTCGCTGAGGTAGTCGCGCAGCGTCGGCACGGTCGTGACCGGCTTGCCAAGCAAGCGCGTGAACGGCTGCGGGATCTCGTTCCAGCCGTTGGCGAGGGGCACGAGCGCGGCGAGCGTCTGGGAGAGCCTGGGGAAGCTCTCGGCGAGCGCGCCCTGCACCTGATCGGGCGACATGCTGAGCGTCTCGGCGAGAAACGCCTCCAGGCGCACGAGCTCGCGCGTGATCCGCTCCAGCGGCAGCGCGCGCAGGAGCGCCGACGTGTGCGGCGCCTCCCGGCGCAGGGCCGCCGCTACCTGGGCGGTCGACAACCGCGACTGCTTGGCGACGAGCCGGATCAGCGCGCGCGACTCGCTCGCGCCGCCGCCCCTCGCCGTGACGAGCGGATCGGCCGTGTCGACGTACCTCGAGATGAAGTCGATGCCGGCGCGCTCGCCGGCGACCTGCGAGTCGGACAGCGCGGGGCTCGCCGCGTCGATGAGGTCCTGCCCGCCGCCGAGGCGCGGGATGAGCTGCAGCGCGAACACGACGAGGACGATCACGGCGCCGATCGCCGCGACGCCGACCCACGCCTTCGACGCGGCGTTCGACAGGAGTCCCTTCATGCCTGATCTTCCCCTCGCGAGTACGGCGACGTGGACGACCCGAAACCCCGCCGCCTGTTATCCCGCGCGACGATACACCGGCTCGCCCGGCCGCGTCATGTGCGCCCGGAGCGCGCAACGAGCTCGAGCTTCTGGCGCCGCGTCAGGCGCTTGATGCGCGCCTCCTCGCGCCGCGCGGCGCTGCGATCGCTCAGCGGCTGGGCGAGCACGAGCTCGACGGGCAGCCGGCTGGCGGTGTAGCGGCTGCCGCGCCCCGTGTTGTGCGCTTGCAGTCGCCGTTGCACGTCGGTCGTCCAGCCGCAGTACAGCGAGCCGTCCGCGCAGCGCAGGAGGTAGACGAAGGCGCCGGGCATTGGGGCAGGTTCGACGCGGGCGGCGGGGATCATGCGCCGCGCGGGCGGAACGGGCGATGATGTCGGATCAACCCCGGCATGCGGGGACAAGCCGACAGCCCCGGCCAGCCGCACACGCCGATGGCGTATGTGCAGCGCCATGCGCGGCATACACGCCATTCACGCTGGAACACGCTTCCCGCCGGGTTCCTCATCGATGCCGTTCAGCCCGGTCACATCGCCCGCTGAACGCCCGCACGGAGCGCCGCGCACTACGCCGGCTCGCCGGCCCCAGCCAGCTCGCCGTGCCCGTGCCCGCCCGCCGGGGACAGCTCGACCGGGGAGCTGTGCATCGCGCGCAGCCGGACCTCGCGCCACGACAGGCCCTCCTTGACGAGCGCCGGCGTGCCCATGACGACGGCCGTGGCGATCTCGACCGCCTGCAGGATGATCCCGTAGGCCAGAGCGTCGGCGTAGCCCACGCCGTACGCGGCGAGGACCGCCACGCACGCCGCCTGGAAGACGCCGAGGTTCGACGGCGTCGCCGGCAGCACCGCGGTGATGTTCACCGCGAACAGGACCGCGGCAGCCGCGCCGAGGCCCGCGCGGTCGTCCAGTCCGAGCGCGACGAGCAGGACGTAGCACGACATCCACTGGACGGCCCACGCCGACAGCTGCGCCGCTGCCGCCCAGCCGCCCAGGCGAGGGTTGCGAAAGACGCGCAGCCCGCTGCGCACCTGCACGAGCGCCGAGCGGGCGAGTGCGACGAAGCGCGCGATGCGCTGCGAGCGTCCCTCCGCGCGCAGCAGCGTGGGCAGGACGAGCACCGAGGCGATGATCGCCACGGGCGCGATCGCGGCGACGAGCAGCGCGGTGTGGTGGGTGAACATGTCGACCGTGGAGAACATCACGACGCCGAGCACGACGAGCGCAAAGACGTTGAGCAGCGTCTGCGAGACGATCGTGCCCAGCACGATGGGCAGGTGCTCGCGCACCCGGCCGATCCGGCGCGCGACGACGAACGCGCGCGAGGGCTCGCCGAGCCGCGCCGGCAGCGTCGCCGACATGAGCACGCCCACGCACGTGCCCTGCAGCGCGTCGACGCGCCGCACGCGCGCGAGCGGCAGCGCGGCGCGCAGGATCGCGTGCCACGCGAGGCCGCGCAGCACCATCGAGAAGCACATGAGCCCGAGCGCGAACAGCACCCACGTCGGCGTGGCGGCGAGCAGCGAGTCGCCGATCCGCGCGACGCCGATCCGCTGGACCGCGACGGCGGCAAGCGCCGCGATGGCCAGGCCGAGCGCGACGAACGCCGCCCGCCGCGCGAGCTTGAGCTCGGGCCGCATGGTCCCGGCGAGCCGCGCGGGCTCGAGCGTGGGCAGACGCCTGGCCGGGACGCGCTCGCCGTCCGCGGGCGTGAAGCCCAGGCGGGCGGAGACGCTCTCGCGCCTCCCGTCCGGCCGGCGCAACGCGATCGCATCCTCGTAGGACCGCAGGACCGCGTCGGCGACGTGGGGCCAGGCGTAGCGCTGCGCCGACCGCGTCGCCGCTTCGGCGAGCCGCGCGATCCGCGGCCGGTCCAGCGCCAGGTCGCGCAGGCGCTCGGCG
>JBOGYT010000048.1:0-4459 GCA_050696955.1 Solirubrobacteraceae bacterium
TGATCTTCTCGTTGGGGATCGATCCCTCAACGATGAGAACGAACGGATCGAGCTTGCCGGCCTCGGCGTCATACCAGGCCTGCATGAACTCGGCACCCACCTCGTACGCGAGCACCGGCGTATGCGCGACAACCTTCGGCATACCCGGGATCGCGCCCGTGATGATGTCCTCGAGACTCGGATTGACAGCCGACGTCATAGAGACCGAGTCACCGTCGCATCCCAACCCAGTGGTCATCCAGATGACGTGAGCAGTGATCTGCTCCGTCTCGCGCTGCTTGGGTGCGAACTCGATTGATGCCATAGCGGCACCTCCCTTCGCGAAGCGATGCTACGCCCCGATCCGACCAGATCAAGACCGCAGCGCGCCCGATCCGGCGGCTTAACAATTCGGCCCCGCTGGCGTTTGTCATCGCCGTCGAGCGCCCCTAGGCTGTCCGCAACGAGGATTGGAGGTTCGCCATGCAGTTCGCTGTCGGGGACCACGTCGTCGCTGAGTCGGAGTCGACCGCGCGCCGGGCGCGTCGGGGGGTCGTGCAAGAGGTGCTCCGCGAGGAGCCGCACCCCCGCTACCGCATCCGCTGGGAAGACGGTCACGAGACGTCCTACACCCCCGCGGCCGGTGCCCTACGCGGCGCAGCCGCTGAAACGACAGCCTGATCTCGCCGCCGTGGATCGGCTCGTCGCGGGCCGAGCCGATCCACCTGGCTGCACCATCGGCCTTCTCGGTGACGTCATGCTCGGCCGCTGCGTGGGCGCGCGGCTCGCACAGGATCGCGCGCCCCCGGTGTGGGGCGAGGACCTGCGCAGGCTGACCCGCTCGCTGGACGTCGTCGTCGCCAACCTCGAATGCTGCCTGGCGATGGGCGGGCGACCGACCCGCCGCATCGCCGGCAAGCCGTACTTCTTTCGCGGCCCGCGGAGTGCGACGGCGCCGCTGACGGAACTCGGCATCAGCGTCGCCGGCGTCGCCAACAACCACGCCCTGGACTACGAGGAATGGGCGCTCGGGGAGACGCTCGCCGTGCTCGACGACGCGGGCATCGCCGTCAGCGGCGCGGGCCGCGGGCTCGTGAGCGCGCGCAGTCCGGCGGTCGTCACGGCGGCCGGCACGCGCATCGGCGTCGTCGCGTTCTCCGACCATCCCGTCGAGTACGCGGCGACAGAGGACGGCCTGGGGATCGCGTATGCCGATCTGCGCCGGGAGGTCCCCAATTGGCTGCGAGACGCGCTGGCCCGCCTGCGCGAGAGCTGCGACGTCGTCATCGCGTTCCCGCACTGGGGGCCGAACATGGCGCCCGACCCGCAGCCCTGGCAGCGCCCGCGCGCCGAGGAGCTTCAGCAGGCGGGCGCGCAGCTCGTCGCCGGCCACTCCGCGCACGTCTTCCATGGCGTCTCGTGGAGCGATCGCGGGCCGATCCTCACCGATCTCGGCGACGCGCTCGATGACTACCGGGTGGATTGCGACCTGCGCAACGATCTCGGCATCCTGGCGATCTGGCGCCCGGGCGCCGAAGGCGACGAGCTAGAGCTCGTCGGACTGCGCCTGAGGTTCGCGTTCACCGATCTGGCTCGGGACGCCGACGCGGACTGGATCGACCGGCGCCTGCGGCAGGCATGCGGCCCGCTGTACGTCGAGCGCGTCGCCGACCAGCATTTCCGCATCAGCCCCTGAATGCGTTTGGCTAGTGTCAGAGCCATGGACGAGGCCGTGACGGTGGACGTCCGCCTGGGGGCGCGCCTGGGCCCGGGCCCGCGCAGCGTGCGGCTCCCCGCCGGCGCCACCGTCGCCGACCTGCTCGACGCGCTCGCGCCGGATCTCGGACGCGCGCCGGACGCGCTCGCGGGCGTCGCCGTCGCGATCCAGGGCGAGGTCGTGGGGCGCCAGCGCGTCCTGCGCGACGGGGAGGCGCTGGCGCTGATCCTCCCCGTCGCCGGCGGGTAGCCCTACGCGGGCGCGCCGTACTGCTCGCACGCGAGGCCGTCCAGCCCGCGCGCGGCAAGCGCCTGCACCGGCGCGCGCAGCGTCACCTGCACGACGCCCGGCGCGCGGCCGATCTCGATCGCGCCGCTGATCGTCGCGCGGTTCATCACCTCGGGCACCTCCATCCCGAGCACGGCGGCCGCCCGCCCGAGCCCGTTCTCGACCGCGCTGTTGAGGTCGGGGCCGGTGCCGACGAACGAGACCGGCAGGCTGTCCTCGATCCCGCCGGCGCCGTAGCGGTCGGCCAGCGTCTCGGCGTCGGCGCGCTCCTGCGCGGTCAGCGGCCGGGCGAGGAACGGCAGGTCGTCCGCGACCGGGAACAGCACCGGCCCGTCGACGTCCAGGCCCTTGAGGACCGAGACCTGCAACGAGACGACGCCGGCGACGTCGGCCGTGTGGCCGGCGATCTCGCCGTCGCCCTGCATCGCGTGCATGTCGCCCATGTAGACGCCGCCGCCGGGCACCTTCACCGGGCAGACGAGGATCGCTCCCGCGCGCACGGCGTCGATGTCGAGATGGCCGTCGCTGCGGGCGGCGAGCTGCTCGGCGGTCACCGCGCGGCTGTGCGGCGCGCCGATGAGAAACGCACCGAAGTCGCCCGCGTTGTGGGAATCGGGCAGGTCGACGGCCGGCATCGTGCCGAGCTGGCCCATGAACGGACGCATCCGCGCGACGACGCCGACGAGGTCGGACGGCGCGAACAGGAGGATCGGGTTCTGGACCGAGTTGGGCGGCAGCGCGGCCGCGTGCGCCGCGTCGTGGGCGAAGCTCTCGGCCTGCTCGCCCGTGACGGTCACGCCGAGCGCGCGGGCGTCGTCGAAGGCCATCGTGTAGCCGTTCGTGAACGCGAAGGGCGCCGCGGGCGCGCCGCACTGCGCGCAGCGGACGGCGTCCTCACCGATCCCCTCGACGACGGTCGCCTCGTCCTCGGCGCCGCAGCTCCCGCAGACCTTCGCGCAGTACGGGTCGCCGTTGAAGCGCCCTTCGATCGTGCGGTCGTTGCCCGATGACGTCGCGACCGACGTGACGTCGATCGAGCGGATCCGGATGACGATCGCGTCACCGACCTCGGCGCCGTCGACGTTCACGGGCAGCGTCACCTCGTGCCCGCCCTTGATCGCGGGCGTGATCATCGGCCCCCAGCAGCCCGGCGTGGTGTTCGCGACGATCGTGCCGCCGTCGCGGACGGTTCCCAGCACCTCGGCGCTCGGGCCGATGATGCCGTCGCAGAAGCGATCGACGTAAACGGTCTCGACGGCGTCCGCGAGGCCGGCGGGGCGCGGCTCGGCGATAGCCATGGCGGGTTCCTCCTCAGGTCGTGACGTCAGACCCGACACTACCGCGACAGGCTGCGCCAATCAGCCGGTCCGGATCGCCGGCTGGCGCGGGCTCAGGCGGCTGCGTCCGGCGAGGTGCCGCGCCACTTGCGCGCGGCCAGCGCCGCAGTCCCCAGGCCGCCGGCGACTACCAGCCAGCCCTTCTTCGGCGCACGCTGCGCCGTGGACTTGGCGAGCTTCCCGGCCGCCGTCCATTTCGCGGCCTTGCCGGCGCCCTTGGCCACCTTGGTGGTCGCCTTCAGCTTGAGGTACTTCGCGATGAGATCCCCGGCACGGGCGCGCTTGCTCTTTTTGCGTTGGAACATGATCAGTCGTGTACCCGGCTCGCTCGGTCACAATCTCCCGGTGCGCACCGGCGTCATCGTTGCGGTTCACGGCTGGGCGCCGCTACTGGCGGAGGCGCTCGACGGCATCATCGAACAGGATCCGCGGCCCGACGAGATCGTCGTCGTCGACGACGGCTCGCCGGAGCCGCTGTCGCTCCTCGACGAGCACGCGCCGTACTGCCGCGTCGTGCGCCACGCCGAGTGCCGCGGTCTCGCCGCCGCGCGCGCGACCGGCCTGGCCGAGCTCGGCACCGAGCTCGTCGCGCTGTGTGACGACGACGACGGGTGGGCGCCTGGCAAGCACGCCGCGCAGCTCGCGGCGCTCGCCGCGCGCCCCGCGGCGGTCGCGTGCTTCGGCCACGCGCTCATCGTCGGGCTCGACGGACGCCCGACCGGCGAGACGTGGGACGAGCTGCCCGCCGGCGTGCATCCGGCGGCGGACCTGCTGCCGCTCATGTACGAGCGCAACCCGCTGTGCGTGTCGAGCGCGCTCCTGCGCCGCGACGCCGTGCTCGCCGCCGGCGGCTTCGACTTCCCGCTGCCGCGCGCGGAGGACTGGGACCTCTGGCTGCGCCTGCTGACGGCCGGCCACGCCTTCGTCATGGAGCCGCGCGCCGTCGTGCGCTACCGGCGCAAGCCCGGCGCACTGTCGGCCGACATCGCGGGCATCGCGACCGCGGGCATGCACGTCCATGCGACGCACGCCGGGCTCGTCGACGAGACCGTGCGCCGGCGGGTCGAGGCGGCCGACCGCGTCGCGCTGTCGCGCGGGCTTGTGCGCGAGCGCTCGTACGGCCCGGCGCGCGCCGAGC
>JBOGYT010000049.1:0-21894 GCA_050696955.1 Solirubrobacteraceae bacterium
GGTCCACGAACGCGACGAAGACGGCCGGGCGGCTTGCGTCGCCGCGCAGCCGGTAGTGCTTGTAGCCGGGCAGGTCGCGGCTGTTGTCCATCGCGACGCCCCACACGCGCCGGTGGTCGCGCAGCCGCGCCGCCGCGCCGTCGCACTCGGCCGCGAGCGAGCCGTAGCCGAACACGAACTGGCCCACGCCGCGCGCTACTGCGGCCAGAAGTCCTCGTGCAGCTCGTGCTCGCCGGCCTGGTCGGCCAGCCGCACCGAGCAGATGACGAGCTCGACGTCGTCGGGACCCTCGTTCCAGACCGAGCGCACCGTCGCCGGCGCGACGCGGACGCAGGTCTGCGGACCGACCTCGACGACCTCGTCGCCGAGCTTGAACTGCAGCGTGCCGGAGATGACGTAGTAGACCTCCTCCTGGGTCTTGTGCGAGTGGCCGTAGCTGCCCTTGCCGCCCGTCTGCGGCGGCATCCGCCGGTGCGTGAAGGCGACCTGCTCGGCGCCGATCGCCTCGGTGAACATCCGCATCTCGCCTGGGTAATCGCCGAGGACGTCGGGGACGTCGACGGCGGCTGTGATCGTGTAGTCGCTCATCGCCTGACCCTATCCGCCCCGCGGTGAAGTTCTCGTGACGCTGATCGGGCGCCGCTGGGCCCCCGTAGAATCCGTCGACATGCCATCCGAGCGACAGATCATGGTCGGCAGCGTTCCCGTCGGCGGCGGGGCACCGGTCGCCGTCCAGACGATGACGAAGACCGAGACCGCCAACCTGCAGGCGACGATGGACCAGATCCGCCGGGTCGCCGACGCCGGCGCGGACATCGTTCGCGTCGCGGTCCCGCGCGAGAAGGACATCGAGGCGCTCCGGACGATCGTCGTGCAGTCGCCGATCCCGGTCATCGCCGACATCCACTTCAACCACACGCTCGCGCTCAAGGCGATCGACGCCGGGGCGCACTGCATCCGCCTGAACCCGGGCAACATCGGCGGCCCGGAGAAGGTCGCCGAGGTCGTCGAGCGCGCCAAGGCGGCGGGCACGCCGATGCGCATCGGAGTGAACTCGGGGTCGCTGCCCAAGCACCTGCACGCGCTCGAGCGCTCCAACGCGGTCGAGGCGCTCACGACCGCGGCGACCGAGTTCGTCGAGCTCATGCACCGCCTGGACTACTACGACTTCAAGGTCTCGATCAAGTCGACGAACGTGCCCAACACGATCGCATCCAACCGCCTGCTGAGCGAGAAGATCGACCATCCGCTGCACCTCGGCATCACCGAGGCCGGCACGAAGTGGTCGGGCAGCCTGAAGTCGTCCGTCGGCCTCGGGACGTTGCTCGCCGACGGCATCGGCGACACGATCCGGATCAGCCTGTCGACCTTCCACGCCGAGGAGGAGGTCAAGGTCGCGTGGGAGATCCTCAAGGCGCTGCAGCTGCGCGAGCGCGGCCCGGTTCTCATCGCCTGCCCGACGTGCGGACGGCTGCAGTTCGACATGGACACGGTGGTCGCCGAGATCGAGCGCCGCCTGGAGGCCTACGAGGACCCGATCGAGGTCGCCGTGCTCGGCTGCGCCGTCAACGGCATCGGCGAGGCGTCACACGCGGACTTCGGCATCACCGGCGCCAAGGACGAGGGTCTGATCTTCAGCCGCGGCAAGCCGCTGCGCAAGGTCCCGACCGAGCAGCTCGTCGACGTCCTCTTCGAGGAGATCGACAGGTACGAGACGTCGAAGAAGATCGTCGTCGACGAGCGCGCCGCCGCCGAGGGGGCCGCGTGGCTCGAGGCCAACGAGGACGCCACGGCGATGACGCCGGAGCGCCTCGCCGCGCTGGAGGCCGCCGAGTCGGCCGCCCACGACGGCGGCGACGACGTCCTCGCCGCGCCGGCACCGCCGCCGAAGGCGGTGGTGGAGGACGTGTCCCCGGTTGCCGGGCGGCGCTTTACGCGCGCCTGACGCCGACTGATCCGCGGCCAGGCGGCGTCAGGTTCCGCTCAGCCGGTGTCGACCGTCACGTTGAACGTGCGGTTGCTCTTCATGCGGACTCGCAGCGTGACCGTCGGATGGCCCAACAGCGGACGCACGGTCACCCGCGCCGTCCGGTTTTCGTTGGAGCGCGTCATCGTGCAGTTCGAGTTGAGGATCGACAGCAGGCCGCCGCTGCACGTGGCGCCGGAGGTCAGCGGCAGGATCCCGACGAGCGTCACGCGATCGATCTGCTCGGTGCCGGTCGACGACTCCGTGCTGATGTTGACGGTCTGACCGTCGAAGTCCGACGTGTACGTGATCGCTTGGTTGGTCTCGATGCTCTGGCCGAACCTCGACGTCGAGGCGCCGCCCATCGCGGCGCTGGCCGCGATCTCAGTGGATGACATGGCGCGATGCCAGACCCGTGGCTCGTCCAGGTCGCCCACGTAGCTGTGCGAGACGCCGGCGCATGGATCGCCGCCGTAGGCGCCGAGCAGTCCGTCTGCCGAGGTCGGCAGCCCGTAGACGATCGCAAGGCCCGTCGGAGATCCCGAGCCGACCTCGGTACCGTCGAAGTACAGGCGCACGGTGTCGCCGTCGAACATGCCCGCGACGTGGTGCCAGGCGCCGTCCCAGACGTCCGTCCCTGCTTCCGGCGACACGGTGAACGACACGCCGTCGGAGATGTAGAACGCAAGCCCGCCGCCGAAGCCGGTGTAGAGGCCGTAGGACGCGCCGTTGCAGGTGGCCGCGCCCTCCGAGACGATGTGGCGGAACGGCCCCGGGCTCGCGGGGGCGCGGACCCAGCCCTCGACCGTGATGTTCTCCGGCTCGAGCGAGGCGGACCGGGTCACGAAGACGCTGTCGTCCCCGTCGAAGTTCAGCGAGCGCCCGAAGCGCCCGGCGATCGACGTCGCTCCGTTGATCGCGCCGTGGTTGCCGTTTCCGGATGAGTCGGCGGCCACCGTGCCGCTGCTCTCGTCGAGGTGCCAGAAGGCACCGAGGTTCGTCGCCGCCGAAGCGGACGAGGGGATGATCGCGCCGAGCGCGACGACAAGGGCTACGAGGCCCCAGCGGGCGTGCATTTGATTACTCCTGAACTCGGTAAATCAGGGTGGACCCTCACCGTAGGGCCACCCTGCGGCGCCGTGCCTACCCGAAGGTTCAGGAGATCTCCGCGGCGAACGGACGCTGAGTACTTAGCCCCCGGACGTCAGGCTGACGAGCGGCACGGTGCCATCCGCCTTGCGCCAGCCGGCGCGCCATTCCGACGGGATCGCCGCGTCCGTCGGGGTCAGTCGCGCGGCCTGGAAGTAGCCGCGCGGGCTGATCTGGATCGGCGGGCCGCTCGTCGTCCACGGGCCGGTGCTGCCCTTCTGGCGCCACTGGATGACGGCCTGCCCGCTCGCGCCGTCGGGCAGGAAGCGCAGCTGCCCCCAGAAGGTGAAGTTCCGCCGCCCCGTGGCCGTGTCGATCGGACCCGGGAACGCCAGGAAGGGGATCTGGTAGGCGAACGCCGCCGGCTTGGGGACGTTGTTCGTGTAGTACAGCCCGGACTGGTACGTGAACCAGTAGGCCTTCGTGTCCGGCGTGCGCCCGGCGACGGGCGGCACGTCGCGCAGCAGGAACTGCGACTGGCCCGAGATCCGGGGGTTCGCGTAGGCGAGGAACTCGCCGATCTGGTTGAACTGCGCCTGCTGGGTCAGCGTGACACCGTTGAACGGGTCGGGCGGGTTCGTCTCGAAGCCGAACTCGGTCATCCACAGCGGCAGCCCCTTGGGGATCTTCCCGCCGGTCTTGTCCGACAGATCGTCGAGCAGCGTTCCGAGCTCGGAGATGTTCGCCATCGTGATGGCGTCCGGGTCGGGGTGCCTCGTCGTCGTCGGCACGTTCTTCGTGTACGGGTGGTGGGCGTAGCCGTTTGCCTGCAGCTTCGCGCCGAACCTCGCGCAGCCGCGCGCCCTGGCGGCGCTGCCCGTGTACCTGCTCCCGTCGGGCTGCACGCACGCGAGCTCGCGCAGGAACACACCCGGGAACGGCGGCGCCTTCGCCGTCGTCTTACGCGAGCCCAGTGGCGCGGTCTCGGCGAGCAGGACGGTGTCCGTGCCGACGCCGTGGCCGGTCTTCAGCAGGCCCTGGTAGCCGAACTGGTGCAGCTTGCGAAACAGCATCGGCGACACGAGGACGCGCTTGCTGCCGACACGCTCCCACTGCGGCGTCAGCCAGCCGGCCTGGTTGGGCTCGTTCCACAGCGACCACATCGTGACGCGCGGAAGGACGCCCCTGCCCTGGTTCTCGTCGCGGTAGCCGCCGTTGTAGCGCTTGCCGACGGCGGTCACGAACTGCTTGAAGAACACGGCCTTGGGCTTGTACGTCTTGCGCAGGTTGCGCTGCGACTTCGGCGGCTTGGCGTGCGCCCAGGCCGGTCCCGGCCCGGTCACGTTGAAGTAGACGCGCAGCCCCACGGTCCGTGCAAGCCGGACGAGGTCGTCGTAGCGGTCCCAGTTCGTCCTCGGGTACGTCTTCGGACTCGAGGCGCGGAAGCGCTTGGTCTGCAGCTTGGCCAGCCGGCGGGCCTTCTTGCCCTTGAGCTTCTTGATCTCCGCGGGCGTGAACCGCGCCCGCTCGGCCACGATGCTCCACAGGACCGTGACGCGAATCGTGTCCACGCCCAGCGACTTCATCTGCGTCATGGTCTTCTGCGCGGTCACAGGTCCGCGGTACACGAGCAGGTCGTCGTCCATCATGATCGAGGACTGGTCCGGGTTCGCCTGCGCGGCGGACGGGGCCACCAGCGCCCCTGCGGCGAGGACCAGGATGAGCGAACGCATGATGGGCGACATGGGTCTCCTGCGTGACGGGGATTGGCGGGACGGCCTGCGACCGCCCCGCGACATCAAAACACCGACCGGGTCGCGGAGTTCCGCGCCCGTACGCGAGGCTAACCGGACGCGGCGCTGTAGCGCTCGGCGACCGTGCCCCAGTTGACGACGTTCCACCACGCCTTGAGGTACTCGGGCCGGCGGTTTTGGTACTTCAGGTAGTACGCGTGCTCCCAGACGTCGTTGCCGACCAGCGGCGTGGCGCCGGAGGTGACCGGGTTGTCCTGGTTGGCGGTGCTCGTGACGGCGAGCGCGCCGCCCTCGACCACGAGCCACGCCCAGCCCGACCCGAACTGGCCCGCGCCCGCGGCCTCGAACTGCGACTTGAAGTCGTCGAAGGAGCCGAACGCGCTGTCGATCGCAGCGGCCAGCTCGCCCTCGGGGGCGCCGCCGCCGTCAGGGCCCATCGACTCCCAGAACATGGTGTGGTTCAGGTGCCCGCCGCCGTGGTTGCGCACCGGCGTGCGCTTGTCCTCGGGCACCGCGTCGAGGTTCGCGATGACCTCTTCGATCGGCTTGTCGGCGAATTCGGTGCCCTCGAGCGCTGCGTTGACCTTGTCCACGTACGCCTGATGGTGCTTGTCGTGGTGCAGATGCATCGTCTGCTCGTCGATGTGCGGCTCGAGCGCGTCGTACGGGTATGGCAGCGGCGGAACCTCATATGCCATTGGGGTCGGTCTCCTTGGGTCAACGGGTTTGGAGGCACTCTACCCGTAGGCTTCGCGCTCACTCGTGTCCCGTCTATCGCACCTTTTCCTGCCCACCGAGCGCGAGCCACCGGCCGACGCGGAGGCGCTGTCGCACAAGCTCATGGTCCGCGCCGGCCTCGTCCGCCAGGTCGGTTCCGGGCTGTGGTCGTGGCTGCCGGCGGGCTGGCGCGTGCACGAGAAGGTCGTGCAGATCGTGCGCTGCGAGCTCGACGCGATCGGCTGCCAGGAGATGCTCATGCCGGTGCTCCAGCCCGCCGAGCTGTGGAAGCGCACCGGCCGCTACGACATCGACGAGCTGTTCAAGCTCTCAGACCGCAAGGGCGCGGAGCTCGTCCTCGCGATGACCCACGAGGAGAACGTGACGATGCACGTCGCGCAGGTCGTGCGCTCCTACCGCGACCTGCCGCTCATCCTGTACCACTTCCAGACGAAGGAGCGCGACGAGCCGCGCCCGCGCGCCGGCGTGCTGCGCACGCGCGAGTTCATCATGAAGGACGCCTACACCTTCGATCGCGATCTCGAGGGCCTGCAGGCCAGCTACGACAAGTTCGTGGGCGCGTATGACCGCATCTTCGATCGCTGCGGCCTGCGCTGGTACCGGGTCGAGTCCGACGTCGGGATGATGGGCGGCTTCGGCGCGCACGAATACATGGCGCCTTGCCCGGCCGGCGAGAACGACGTCGCGCTCGCGCCGGGATACGCGGCCAACGTCGAGGTGGCGAGCGCGCAGGCGCAGCCCGTCGACCTGCCCGAGCCGCTCGCGACGCCCGAGGACGTGCACACGCCGGGCGCGACGACGATCGAGAGCGTCGCGCGGATGCTCGGCGTGCCACCGGGCTCGCTGCTGAAGGCCTTCCCGGTCGTCGTCGAGTCGCGCGGCATCGTGCTCGTGCTCGTGCGCGGCGATCATCGGGTCAACGAGATCAAGCTCGCGAACGCGCTCGGCGCGCCGTTTCGCCCGGCCCATGACGAGGAGATCCGCGAGCGGATTGGCCCGCCCGGTTTCATCGGCCCGGTCGGCGCGGACGTCCACGTCCTGCTCGACGAGGCCGTCTCCGAGGGCGGCTACGTCGTCGGCGCCAACAAGGCCGACCACCACCTGCGCGGCGTCGAGCCCGGCCGCGACTTCGCCTTCGAGCGCGGCGACGTGCGCAGCGTCGAGGTCGGTGACACCGTCGACGGCAGCCCGGTCACGATCGAGCCCGCGATCGAGATCGGCAACATCTTCAAGCTCGGCACGCGCTTCTCCGAGCCGCTCGGGGCGACGTACCTCGACGAGGAGGGGGTCGAGCACACGATCTGGATGGGCTCGTACGGGATCGGGCCGGCACGCGTGGCCGCGGCCGCGGTCGAGCAGTTCGCCGACGACAAGGGGATCTCGTGGCCCCGCGCGCTCGCGCCGTGGGACATCGAGGTCGTCGCCCTCGGCAAGCCCGGCAGCGACGAGCTGGCCGCCGCCGAGCGCCTCTACGACGAGCTGCGCGTGGCCGGCTACGACGTGCTGCTCGACGACCGGCAGGAGAGCCCGGGGGTGAAGTTCGCCGACGCCGAGCTGCTCGGCGTCCCGCTGCGGCTGACGGTCGGGCGCCGCTCGCTGGAGTCGGGCACGGCGGAGGCCCAGCGGCGCCGCGGCCTGCAGAGCGTGGAGGGCGGCGTGCCGCTGGAGCGCGCCGTCGAGGTGGTGGCCGAACTGTGGCCGAGTCTTCCCTAGAAGACGGGGCGGGCGCCGTCGAGCAGGCGCGACTGACGTTCCGGCGGCTCGTCGGGCTCGACCGCTCGGGGCCGCCGCCGCCGCAGACGCGCAGCGGCCAGCCGTGGCGCGTCTGGACGCTCCCCAACCTCATCGGCTTCCTGCGCCTCGCGCTCATCCCGGTCTTCCTCGTGCTCGCCCTGACATCGCAATCCGGCACCGACGCGCTGCCGGCCGTGATCTTCGCCGTCATCGCGTGGAGCGACTACTTCGACGGCATGGCGGCGCGGATCACCGGCCAGTACAGCCGCTTCGGCGCGCTGCTCGATCCGTTCGTCGACCGGCTGCTCGTCGTCTCGGGGCTCGTCGTCTGCTGGCATTTCGAGCTGCTGCCGCGCTGGGCGCTGGCGCTGCTCGTCGCGCGCGAGCTGTTCATGCTCGTCGGGGGACAGCTCGCGCTGCGCCAGGGCGTCGAGCTGAAGATCAACTGGCCCGGGCGGGCGGCCGTCTGGCCGGTGATGTCGGCGATCTTCGGCGGCCTCGTCGGCTGGACCGAGGCCGCGTCGGTGCTGCTCTACATCGGCCTCGTGCTCACGTACCTGGCGACCGCGCTGTACGTCCGCGACGGGGTCCGTCAGCTGCGGGCACGGAGCTCGGCCAGCGGCGACAGCTGACCGACGCGCTGCGTCCGGATGGCGAGCGTGCGCTCGGCGGCCAGGCGGGTCGTGATCGCGCTCCAGCGCCCGAGGCGGTTGCGCACGGTCGCCGACGACGGCAGGTCGGCGCGATCGGCGGAGTGGCGGTCGTAGGCCAGGACGCTCGGGATCTCGCCGAGCTCGTCGATGACGCTCCGCAGCGCCGACCAGCAGGCCTCCTCCGTCCAGCGGCGGGCACGGGTGCGCCGGGGCGGCGACAGCGGGGTCATCCCCGCGGCCTTGACCGCGCTCGTCCAGCTGCCCATCCGGTTGAGGACCGTCGGCAGGCTCGGGAACTCGAGCTCGCGTGCGAGGCCGGCGTACTCCTTCGGGCTCGGCACGCGCCCGAGCCGGGCGGCGACGGACGTCAGCGCGACGAGGATGTCGCGGTCGGAGTAGGTCTGAGCGCCGCCGCGCGCGTCCGCGAGGCTCCTCCGGCGGGCGGCGCGATCGACATCGGTGGCCAGGCGGGCGATCGTGCTCCTGCACGCCGCGGCCTGCAGCCCGAGCGCGGTGGCCGCGCTGGCGGGCTCCTCGCCCGCGCGCCAGAGCGCCAGCAGCTCGTCGACGCGCTCCTCGGCGTGCCGCTCGGCGCGGCGGCGGCGAGCTTCGGCGACGTCCTGGGTGTTCGGGCCGCCGTGGACGATGAGGATCTGCCGCACGCGCTCGCGGGAGACGAGGTAGCGCAGCGCGATCTCGTCCAAACTCCATCCCTGCTCGCGCAGAGCGGTCATCTCGCGTATGCGCTGCAGCGACCCCGGCGCCAGCGTGCATCCGTCGCACGCTGACGGGTCGGCGAGTGTGGGAGGCGCAATGTGCGTGTTTCTTAGGGCCACCTAACCGGCTGCAATCTACAGTGAGACGTATCTGTATCGCAAGTGCGGCCCCGCTCGTTGCGACAATGTGGCTGCAGAGTCTCAAGCTCAGCTTGAAGGAAAGATCGACGCTGGTATGCTCGCCGCCCCCTCCGGTTGCAGCCCTTTCCGTCGTCGAAGGAGACCCGTATGGACACGTTCCCCGACCTTGGCTCCCTCTCCGACCAGGAGCTGAAGGACCTCATCCAGCAGCTCACCGAGGAAGAGGTCGAGGTCTCCTACCGCCGTCGAATCCTGCACGGGAAGATCGACATCTTGCGCGCGGAGCTCGTCAACCGGTTGCGCAAGAAGCATGAGACCGGTGAGGACGTCATCTCGGGCGCCGACGTGCAGCGCCTGACCGACATCCTCGCCGGACGCACGTCTCAGGAGTAATGGCCCACCACTGTCCTGAGTGTGGGTTCGTCAACGCTGAGGGCGCCAACTACTGCCAGAAGTGCGGCGCGTTCGTCGGGCCGATGGAGACGCCCAACGACCCCAGCACAGCGACGTACCGTATCGACGAGACCGGCGAGCTCGTGCCGGTCGAGCTCGACGCGGTCGTAGCGCAGGGGGCTGCGCTCGTCATCCGTGCCGGCGGCGGCCGCGTCGGCGAGAGCTTCCCGCTCACGGGCGAGCGCGTCTCGATCGGTCGCCGGCCCGACTCGGGGATCTTCCTCGACGACGTGACGGTGTCGCGCGACCACGCGCTGATCGTGCGGCGCCACGGCGACTGGCATCTCGACGACCTGGGCTCGCTCAACGGCACGTACGTCAACCGCCACCGCATCGAGACGCACCGGCTCGACGACGGCGACGAGCTCCAGGTCGGCAAGTACAAGCTCACGTTCCTGTCCCGCTGATGGCCGCCGATCAGACCACGACGCCCGAACCCGCCGACCTCAACGGCCCGCCGCAGAAAGCGATGACGATCGGCGCGGTCTGCAAGGGGCTCGTGCAGGAGTTCCCCGACATCTCGATCTCGAAGATCCGCTACCTCGAGGACCAGAAGCTGCTCAACCCGCGCCGCACGCCGGGCGGCTACCGGCTGTACTCGCCCTCCGATGTCGTGCGGCTGCGCACGATCCTGCGCCTGCAGCGCGACGAGTTCCTGCCGCTGCGCGTGATCCGCCAGGAGCTCGCCTCGGGGCGGGCCGGCGAGTCCGACGGGCCGGCGTCCTCGAGCGCGGGGGCCGCGGGCGCCGGCAAGCGCAAGCGCCGCGTCAGCATCTCGGTGCAGGACGGCGGCGCGATGTACGCGCTCGAGGACGTGCTCGAGGAGACGCGCGCCGACGCCGCGCTCGTCAAGGAGCTCGAGGATTACGGCGTCGTCAAGGGCGAGCTGCGAGCCGGCAAGCAGTACTACGACGAGACCGAGCGCGAGATCATCGGCGCGGTCACGGAGCTCGCCCGCTACGGCGTCGGCGGGCGCAACCTGCGCGTGTTTCGCTCGTCGGCCGATCGCGAGGCGGCACTGCTGCAGCAGATCCTCGCGCCCGCGCTGCGCTCGCGGAACCCCGACCGGCGCAAGGAGGCGCTCGAGGCGCTCGAGAACCTCGCGGCCGTGGCGACGCACCTCAAGCACCTGCTGCTGGTGCGTGACCTGCGCAAGATCGCCAAATGAGCGTGAGCGCCGACGAGCCGCTGGAGGGCTACATCCGCTCGATCCCCGACTTCCCCAAGCCCGGGATCGTGTTTCGCGACATCACGCCGCTGCTGGCGAGCGCGGACGGGCTCGACGCGACGGTGCGCGCGCTCGTCGAGGCTGCGCGGCCGCTCGCCCCGGACGTCGTCATCGGCGCCGAGGCGCGCGGCTTTCTCCTCGGCCCGGCGATCGCGCGCGAGCTCGGCGCCGGATTCGCGCTTGCGCGCAAGCCGGGCATGCTGCCGCACGAGACGGTGAGCGCCGACTACGAACTCGAGTACGGCACGGACGCGCTCGAGCTGCACACGGACGCGATCGCATCCGGCGCGCGGGTGCTCGTCCACGACGACCTGCTGGCGACCGGCGGCACCGCGAGCGCGCTGTGCCGGCTCGTCGAGCAGCTCGGCGGCGAGGTCGTCGGCTGCGCGTTCGTCATCGAGCTGGCGTTCCTGGGCGGCCGCGAGCGGCTCGCGCCGCACGACGTGCACGCGCTCATCCGCTACGCCGAGGAGTAGCTGTGCCGACGATCCGCCGGATGCGGACGCTGGCGGCCACGCCCGAGGAGATCTGGGCGATCGTCGCCGACCCGCATCACATGCCGCGCTGGTGGCCGCGCGTCAAGCGGGTGGAGAGCGTGGACGAGGACGGCTTCACGCAGGTCCTGACGACCAACAAGGGCGAGTCGGTGCGGGCGGACTTTCGGGTCCTCGAGTCCGCGCCGCCGACAGTGCGCCGCTGGGCGCAGGAGCTCTCCGGCACGCCGTTCGAGCGGATCCTCACGCTGTCGGAGACGGAGATCCGCCTCGAGCGCAGCGGCGAGCGCACGCGCGTCGTGGTGTCGCGCGCGCAGCGGCTGCGCGGCCTGGCGCGGTTCGGCTCGTTCATGGTCAGCCGCGCGTCGGCGCGCCAGCTCGACGATGCGCTGAGCGGGCTCGAGGCGCTTGTGCGCTATGTGCTCCATCGGGGAAGACACGGTCGTCAGTTGGCGTCGTCACGATCGGTTGAAGGGAGATGTACTTCCGACGTACTTGGTTGATGGTCGCCGCACTGGGTCTGATGGTCGTGCTCGCCGGACCGGCTCAGGCGAATGTGGCGCCGTCCGTGGCCCAACCGGCTCGAGTCGAGGCGAAGGCCCCGGTTCTTGTCCCCCTCATCGTCCTGACGCTGCGCGCGGCACCGGTGGTGGTGAGAGCCGCAAAGATCTTGAAGGCCGCCCGTTCAGCGCACAAGATTCGCCGGGCGGGGAGGCTTGTGAAGGCACGCGTGGGTCGCGGCGTGGCGATCACGAGCGGCCGAGCACGAGTGGTGCGTCAGCATGCCGACCGCATTGCGGCGCGTGGCCAAACTTGGGCCAGGCGTAACTGGGCCAGGATCACGCCGTATGCGCGCGCGTGCTTCACCGCTATCGTCGCCGGCCAATCGATCGAGGAGTTCTGGGATGGCGTCAGCGCGCAAGAGTGGCTCGTCTTCGTCAGTTCGCCCCCGCTCGGTGTCCATTGGACAGAGGAGTACCTCGACTACCTCGCGATCTATCAAGACCCGCAGTTCGACTTCAGCAAGACGCGTGATGTGTGGATCGCGGCATGCGCAGCGGGCATGCTCGAGATGAAGCTCAAGGGCGTATGAGCGACGAGGCTCATCCCCACCGGCAACCGTCGGGAGGCTGGGACGATCTCGATGTGTTCCTTGGCGTGCTCGTCGCGGCGTTGATCGCATCCGCGCTCGCAGACGGTACGGCGATGCTGATGCTCATGGTCGTGATCGCAGGCGTGATTGGTCTGGGGCTGCGGCTTTTTTTTCGCAGGTTTGAGCCGGACGGCAAGCTGCGGCGGATCTCTGGACCGGCGGACCGCGAGCCTGAACTCTAGCCCGATGGTGTCGTCGCCTGCGGCGGCGTGGTCGTGGTGCCCTGGCCCCTGGCCTCGGGAGGCACGATCTGCAGCGGACCGCGCAGCACGATCGCGCCGGGCCGCTTGGGGTCCCTGACGGTCTCGCGGGTGAGAAGCACCTGCTTGTAGTTCGCCGTGTCCTTCGGCAGTTCGAAGGCCTGTTCGACGACCCTGTTCTTGCCCACGAGCGGCGTGAAGCCGAGAAACAGCTGACTCGAGGGGGAGGAATACAACCAGACGGCGTACGCCGAGCCCGCGCTGGGGCTGGCTGGCACGTTGTTGCCTCTGATCGCGAGGCTGAGATCCTCGGTGCCGACAGTCCGAACGATGGCCGCCACCCCATTCGCCCTCGGTGTGCCGCCCTTGGGCGGCTTCATGCCGGCCAACTGCAGCGTCTCGTAACGTCGCGGCGTCTCCGTCGTCGCGGTGCTGGTCGCGCCGCCCGCGGTGCTCGGCTTGTCGCTCGAGTCAAACGCGCCCAGCGCCCACAGCAGCCCGATGGCGAGCACGAGGCCGAGCCCGGCGAACAGCAGCATCCCGCCGGCGCGGTTGCTGCGGCTGACCTCCTGCTGGCGCGCGGTGCGGCGATCGAGCGCGTCGAAGGCCTGCTCCATCTCCTCGGGCTCGGCGGGCACCTCGGGCAATCCCTCGGGAGCCATCGGTCGCAATGCTCCGGCGGCCGTCCGCGCCCAGGTGCGGCCGGCGGCGGACCCCTCGAGGAACTCGCGGGTCGCGGCGCGCTGCGACGCGGTCTGCTGGCCGAGCAGGTAGTCGGCGATCTCCGTGCGCCGATCGCGTCCGATGCCGGCGGTCACCGGGCCGAGCGCCTCGACGGCGTCGTGCGCGCGCCGGCGCACGCCGGTGGCGTCGGTCTTCAGCAGAGCGGCGAGATCGTCGTAGGACTTGCCCTGCTTGAGCAGGAGTTGCAGGAGTGCGCGCTGGCCGTCGTCCAGCGTCTCGAGGGACGGCATCGCGAGCACCCTAGCGAGAGAGGCCGACGAGGGCGGTCGCTAGGGTCACGCGCTATGGACTGGGAGAGCCACTTGCACAGCTACAAGGGCTTCGATGCCCTGTACGGCCTCGAGATCCTCGACTACAGCGACGAGTCCGTCCGCGCGCGGGTGCCGGTGCAGGACAAGCTCCGCCAGCCCTTCGGCCTCGTGCACGGCGGGGTCATGACGGCGATCGCCGAGACGCTCGCATCCGTCGGCACGGCCGTCGCGGTCGTGCCCGAAGGCAACGCGGCGATGGGGCTGTCGAACCAGACCTCGTTCGTCCGCCCGATCGTCGAAGGGACGATCCACGCGCTCGCCACCCGTCGCCACCGCGGGCGCACGACGTGGATCTGGGACGTCGAGATCTCAGACGACGCCGGCCGGCTGTGCGCGCTGTCGCGGATGACGATCGCGGTGCGGCCGATCCCGGGCGGGCCGCCGGCGCCGCCTGGTTGACGACAGCATCGATAAGGGATGCGCGAGGGGCGCCCCGGCAGCCGGTCGTGGCGCATTTGCTGCGCATAGCGAGGAAAAAACGCCACGACCGTCGAAAGCGCGGTCTCGCGGCGGCCGCGCTCGCCTACCCCCGATACCGGTTCGTGATCGGCATCCGGCGGTCGCGGCCGAAGGCGCGCGTCGTGATCTTGATCCCGGGGGGCTGCTGGCGGCGCTTGTACTCGGCGAGGTCGACGAGGCGGATGACGCGGTCGACGTCCTCGGCCGGCAGCCCGCGCGCGACGAGCTGGTCGCGGTCGAGGTCGTGCTCGATGTAGCCCTCGAGGATCGCGTCGAGGATGTCGTACGGCGGCAGTGAGTCATCGTCGCGCTGGTCGGCGCGCAGCTCGGCCGACGGCGGGCGCGTGAAGAGCTCGGGCGGGACGAGCGTGCCGCCGGCGCGCTCGTCGCGGTGGCGCGCGAGCGTGTACACGAGCGTCTTGGGCACGTCCTTGATGACCGCGAAGCCGCCGGCGCTGTCGCCGTACAGCGTCGAGTAGCCGACCGACATCTCGGACTTGTTGCCGGTCGTCAGCACGAGCCAGCCGAACTTGTTCGACAGCGCCATGAGGATGTTGCCGCGGATGCGCGCCTGGAGGTTCTCCTCGGTGATGTCCGGCTCGCGCCCGGCGAAGATGTCGCGCAGGACCTCGTCGTAGACCTCCATGAGCGGCGAGATCGGCAGCTCGAGCAGCTCGACGCCGAGGTTCGCGGCCAGCGTGTGGGCGTCGCCGCGCGTGCCCTCCGACGAGTACTGCGAGGGCATCGTCACGCACGTCACGCACTCGGCGCCGAGTGCGTCGACGGCGATGAGCGCGACGAGCGTCGAGTCGATCCCCCCGCTGAGGCCCAGCACGACGTGCTCGAAGCCGTTCTTCGTCGCGTAGTCGCGCGTGCCGAGCACGAGCGCCGCGTAGATCTCCTCGGTCGGATCGAGCAGCGCCGCGGGCTCTGGAGTCTGCAGTGGGCGCTCGTCCGGCGCCTCGCGGACGTCGAACGACCCGAGCGAGGAGACCTCGCGCCGCGCCTCGCGCGCCGCCGGCCGCTGGCGCGTGTCGCGCAGCCGCGTGGCGCCCGCCGCGCGCGTGTCGACGTCGACGACGAGCAGCGCCTCATCGAACTGCGGCGCGCGCGCGACGACCGTTCCCTCGTGATCGACGACGACTGAATGGCCGTCGAAGACGAGCTCGTCCTGCCCGCCGACGAGGCCGCAGAAGGCGACGACCGCGAGGTTGTCCTTCGCGCGCTGGGCGATCATCTGCTCCCGATCGACGCCCTTGCCGGCGTGGTAGGGCGAGGCCGACAGGTTGACGATGAGCCGCGCGCCCGCGAGCGCCTCCTCCGACAGCGGCGGCCCGGGCTGCCAGATGTCCTCGCAGACGGTCAGCCCGACGGTGACGCCGTCGATCTCGATCGTCGCGCCGCCCGGGCCGGACTGGAAGTAGCGCAGCTCGTCGAAGACGCCGTAGTTGGGCAGGTGCATCTTGCGGTACGTCGCCCGCACCGCGCCGTCGGCGAGCACGCCGGCGGCGTTGTAGACGTCCTCGGCGCGCTCGGGATAGCCGACGAGCGCCACGATCCCCTCGACGCCGGCCGCGAGCCGCTCGAGCGCCGCCCGCGCGGCGGCGAGGAAGTGCTCCTTGAGCAGCAGGTCCTCCGGCGGATAGCCGGTGATCGCAAGCTCCGGAAAGCACACGAGCTGCGCCCCCGCGTCGCGCGCCCGGGCGATGTCGGCCGCGATCCGATCCGCGTTGCCGGGAATGTCGCCGACCGTCGCATCGAACTGCGACAGGGCGATCCGCAGGGTTGCGCTCATCCCGTCTCTCTGCCCAGCCAGTACTCGACGAAGTCGCGCAATGCTTCGAGCTCGGCGCGCGAGGCGTCGAGGCGGTGCCGGGCGCTGAGCCCGGTGACGGGCACGGGCAGGGCGCGATTGCGGCGCACGATGACCGCCTGTCCGGCCGCGACGAGCGCCTTGTCGGTACCCGAGAGCTCGCGCTGCAGGGCAAGCAGGGGACGGGCGAGCTGCGCCTCGGAGTACACGAGCAGGACGTTGCCCGGCCTCACGACCGGCCGCTCGCCCGCGGGCCGCTCGCGGCCCGGGCCCTCCGTGGTCGACACCGTCGCGTCATCGCGCGCGTTGAAGTACGCGATGGCGCCGATGACGCCGGCGGCGGCCAGCAGCACGACCCCGATCACGATGAAGGGGCGGGTGCGCGTCAATCGGTCCCCGTCAATCGGCCCCCGCCCGACCCGGAGCCGGCGGGCTTGGTGGCGCCGTGTCCTGCACCTTGCGACGCCGGCGCGCGCGCCGGCCGTAGGCGCTGGCGCCCGCGACGAGCGCGTCGAGGGACTCGCGCAGCGCGGCCGCCAGCTCGTCGAGGTCCGGGAGCGCGTCGTAGTCGGCGAGCAGCCCGAATCCGAGCCGCCCGTCGTAGCTCAAGACGGCGATCCCGAGCGCGTGGTTGCCCGTGAGCGGGATCACCGGATACAGCGCCTCCAGGCGGCGTCCCATGAGGTACAGCGCAAACTGCGGACCGGGCACGTTCGTGACGACGAGGTTGAACGACCGCTGGCGCTGCTGCAGGCGAGCCGCCTGGCTCATGATCGTCGGCGGCGCGAAGTCCGCCAGCTCGGTCAGCGTCCGCGCCGCGACCGCCTGGTGGCCGTTCTCCGACATCTCGGCCGTCTCGTCGCGGATGGCGGCGTACTGCGCCGCCGCGTCCTCGACGCCGACGGGCAGCGAGACCCAGCGCGGGGCGACGCGGTTTCCGAGCACGCCCTGGTCGGCATCCGCGCGGACCGAGACCGGGGCGAGCGCCTTGAGGACGAGCTCACTGGTGTCGACGTGGCGCCGGCGCAGGAAGCGGCCAAGCGCGCCCGCGACGGCCGCCAGCACCGCGTCGTCCACCGTCCCGCCGAGCGATTCCTTGACCGCCTGCAGCTCGGCGAGCTCGGCGTCGACCCACGTGTAGCGGCGGTGCGGGCCGACCTTGACGTTCAGCGGCGTCGGCGGCGCGGGGCTCAGCCCGGCGAACGCGAGCGCGCCCATCGCCTGCAGCCCGTCGCGCGCGCCGCGCAGGAGGTGGCGGGGTCCGCGCACGAGGGCCCGCGCGCTGCGCGCGAGCTCGCCCGGGTGTGTCGCGCGCTCGACGAGCGCGTCCGACAGCAACTGCGCGCGGGTCGGCAGCGGCCGCGCCGTCCACTTGCGCCGTGGGGCGCCGTGGCGCGGGGCCTTCGGATCGGCGTCGAACAGCGCGGTCGTGATGTCCACCGCCGAGATCCCGTCGACGAGCGCGTGGTGGCTCTTGGCGATGAGCGCGAAGCGGTCGTCGGCGAGGTTCGTGACGAGCCACATCTCCCACAGCGGCTTCGTGCGGTCCAGGCTCTGCGCGAACAGCCGGCCGGCCAAGTTCTTGAGCTGCTCGTCGCTGCCGGGCGGGGGCAGCCCGGCGTGACGCAGGTGGTAGCGCAGGTTGAAGTGCGGATCGTCGACCCACACCGGCCGGCCCTGGTCGAGCGGGACCTCCGCGAGCCGCTGGCGGAAGCGCGGCACGAGGTGCAGGCGCGACTCGACGTGCTCGCGCAGCTCGTCGTAGGGCGGCGTCGGCCCCTCGAAGATCGTCACCGATGCGACGTGCATCCGGGCGCCCGCCTTCTCGAGGTGCAGGAACGAGGCGTCGAGCGCCGAGAGCCGGGTCGCGTTCTCCATCGCGCCCGATTGTTTCACCGGGGCGGGCGATGGCAACCGCTGGGCAAGGATCGTCGCGTCACGCGATGCTGCGGGGCTCGTCGACGCGCCGCACGATCGCGCCCGCGAGCGCGTCGGCCGATCCCGGCGCGAAGTCGATGAACAGCGACGGCTCGATGAGCTCGAGCTCGAGCACGGCGGGTCGCCCGCCGTCGTCGCGCAGCACGTCGACGCGCGCGTACAGCGGCCGGCCGAAGCGCTCGCTGACGTGGGCGTGCGCGCGCCGGGCGAGATCGGCGACGTCGGGTTCCGCGTCGCGCCGGCTCATCGTCTCCTCGCGGTACAAGCCGTCGGCGCTCGCTTGGTCGAGGCTCAGCAGCGGCTCCTTGCGCATCGCGTGCGAGAGCTCCCCGTCGATGAAGACGACCGCCGTCTCGGCCTCGGTCTGGACGCGCTCGTAGTACGGCTGAACGAGCACGGCGCGGCCCGCGCCGTGCAGGCCGGCGACGTGGGCGCGGGCCGCGCCGTGGCGCTCGCCGTCGTAGACCGCCGTGTCCCTCGCTCCGGCGGACACCGTCGGCTTGACGACGAAGCGGCCGGGCGGCGGCTCGAACGCCGCGCCGGGCCCGACGATGTCCCCGCCGACGATCGGCATGCCCGCGCGCTCGAGGTCGAAGAGGTAGGCCTTGTCGACGTTCCACGCGATGACATCGGGCGCGTTGTGCAGGCGCGCCCCGATCTCCTCGGTCCACCGCAGGAACCGCGCCGGCGCGGCCGGGTAGTCCCACGTCGCGCGCACGACGACCGCGTCGAAGTCCTCCCAGCCGGCCGGCAGCTCGCTCCAGACCGCGGTCGTCGCCTCGACGCCGCGGGCGCGCAGCGCGTCGAGCAGCAGCCCGCCCTCGACCGCGCCGTCGGGGCGCTCGGCGCAGGTGGCGATGGCGACGCGCGGGCTGGGCACGGCCCGCAGGGTAGTGGGCCTTCGCGCGCGGTCACCTCCGGCGCGCCCGTCATCGTGTGGGAGCCGTGCCCGCGATCGCGCATCTCGACATCGACGCCTTCTACGCGAGCGTCGAGCTCCTGCGCCGGCCCGAGCTGCGCGGGCTGCCGGTGATCGTGTCGGGCAGCGGCCCGCGCGCCGTCGTCACGACCGCGTCCTACGAGGCGCGCAGGTTCGGCATCGGGTCGGCGATGCCGACGGCCCGCGCGCGGCGCCTGTGCCCGGACGCGGTGCTCGTCCCGCCCGACTTCAGCGCGTACCGCGAGGCCTCGAGCGCGGTCATGGCGCTCGTCCGCGCGGCCGCCCATCGCGTCGAGGTCGTCGGCCTCGACGAGGCGTACCTCGACCTCGACGACCTCGTCGCGCCGCGGGCGGCGATGCGGCGGCTCGTCGGCGACGTCCGCGCCGCGACCGGCCTGGAGTGCTCGATCGGGATCGGCCCCAACCGGCTCGTCGCGAAGGTGGCCTCCGACGCGGAGAAGCCGCGCGGGTTCGTCTGCCTGACGCGGGAGGCGGCGTGCGAGCGCTTCGCCGGCCACCCGCCGGGGCTCGTGCCGGGCATCGGGCCCAAGACGGCCGCGCGGCTCGAGCGCCTGGGGATCACGACGCTCCGCGCGCTCGCGCGCGCGCCGGAGGAGACGCTCGTCGCGGAGTTCGGCTCGAACCACGGGCCGGATCTGCGCCGGCGCGCGCAGTTTCACGGCTCGGCGTCGGTGACCCCGGTGCGCGTGGCCGTCTCCGAGTCGCACGAGACGACGTTCGACACGGACATCGCCGACGCGGCGCAGCTCGAGCAGCGCCTGGCGGCGCTGGCCGACCAGCTCTGCGATCGGCTGGCCGCGCAGGAGCGCCGCGGGCGCACGATCGCGATCAAGGTCCGCCTCGACGACTTCACGACGGTGACCCGCGCGCGGACGATCGCGGCGGCGACGAACGACGCCGGGACGGTCCGCGGCGTGGCGCTCGAGCTGCTGCGCGAGTACGCTCCGTCGCGGCCGGTGCGGCTGCTCGGCGTGCGGGTCGCGTCGTTCGAGCACGGCCAGGCGAGCGCTCCGGCCACGGACCAGCTCGCGCTGCCTCTGTAGCGTTCCCGGGGTGCCGAGGCTGTCCGTCGCCGGAACCGAGCTGCACTACGAGCGCCGGGGCAGCGGCCGACCGCTCGTCCTCATCCAGGGGCTCGGCGGCCACAGCGTGCACTGGGGCGAGGCGTTTCTGGCAGAGCTCGAGCGCGACTTCGAGCTCATCCTCTTCGACAATCGCGGGGCCGGGCAGAGCGGGGGAGCCGGCGAGGACTTCACGATCGCCGACCTCGCCCGCGACACGCTCGCGCTGCTCGACACGCTCGAGATCGAGCGCGCCCACGTGCTCGGCATCTCGATGGGCGGGATGGTCGCCCAGGAGCTCGCGCTGCTCGCGCCGCACCGCATCCGCACCCTGACGCTCGGCTGCACGTCGCCCGGCGGCACGCAGGCGCGGGCGCCGTCGCAGGAGGTCGTCCAGGAGCTGACGGCGGCGGTGTTCTCCGGCGACAAGGAGCGGATGCTGCGCACCGGCTATGAGATCGTCGTCTCGGCCGAGTTCGCCGCCGACCCGGCGAACTACGCCGAGTTCTCGGCGGTCGCGCGCCAGCACCCGGCGGACCTGCAGCTGCTCATGTCCCAGTACGCCGCCGTCAACGGCCACGACGTCTACGCCCGGCTGCGCAGCATCGACGTGCCGACGCTCGTCATCCACGGCACCGTCGACCGCATGCTCGACGCGATCAACGGCGAGCTCATCGCCTCGATGGTCCCCGGCGCGCGGCTCGAGCTGCTGGAGGGCGTCGGACATCTGTTCTTCCTCGAGCGGCCCGAGCGCTCGGCGCAGCTCGTGCGCGAGCACGCGGCGGCGGCGCGCGGCGAGTAGGACGCGGAGCGCTCGCGCTCGCGCGGCACGTCGAACAGCATCGAGAAAGGGGTGCTGGTCGGGAGCGCGCGCCGGCGCGGCTTGGCGCGGTTTGTGGAGGAGGTGACAGGGGTTGCGCACCGCTGTGGGCAGCAACCCCGGCCGCCCTCGCTTTCAGGGTTGCCGCGTCCAGGCGCCGGTCAGCACCGAATCGCGGTCCGCGCAGCCATCCTCGACGGGGCGCAAGCGCAGCACGCGGCCGTCGATCGACCAGGCGTACGACGCGTTCTGGGGCAGCTCGGGCCCGCAGAAGCTGCCCTTCTCGGGACGCACGTAGCGGTCGACGCGCAGGCGTCCCGCCGTCGCCGAGATGCTCTGCTCGATCGCGAACGGCGGGTCGACGGCCAGGTCGAGGACCTTCAGCGACGATCGGGTGATGACGAGTCGCGCCGGTCCGGGAGTCGGCTCCTCCTGGTTGGGGCCGGCCTCGTTTCTGATCTTCGCCGTACGGCGGATGTCGGCCCGCGTGACGCGGCGCTCGTAGGTCCCGACGAGTTGGGGGGAACCGGCGGCGGCGGGTGCGGTCGTCGTGCTCCCCGTCGCCTTGTCGCCGTCGTCGTCCGAGCCGCAGCCGGCGAGTGCCAGGCTGCACAGCACGGCCGCCGCCGCCGCGGCCTTGGTCGCGTTCATGGACATCACGCCTCACAGCTCGTGCGGGAGTAGTAACCGACGTCGCTCAGCGAGCCGTACTGCTTCGGCGGCATTGCGACCCCGGCGACCGCGCCGGGGTCCCCGTCCACGGTGGACCCGACGGCGAATCCAGCGGTGCAGTTGGCGTGGCGATCGGGACCCCAGGGGTTGGTTGCCACGGCTGGCGCAGCCGGGACCAACACGAGACCGATCATGAGCGCGAGCGTCGCGCCGCGCTTGCGCATCGGCAGTGGTGAGGTTGACTGGGTGACAGACAAGGACCTCTCCTTCCATGCGGGCTGGCAGTTGCGAGCACCGTCGGCCGTGCGGCTACGAGGTCGCTAACTTCCGGCTAAGTTCGGCCGGTGAGTCGACGGCTCGACTTCCGGGTGCTCGGTCCGGTGGAGGTCCACGACGGCGACGCGCGCCTCGGGCTGGGCGGGCGCAAGCAGCGCGCGGTGCTCTCGATCCTGCTCCTGCACAGCAACGAGGTCGTCTCGACGGAGCGCCTCATCGACATGCTGTGGGGCGAGTCTCCGCCGCCGACCGCGGCGACCGCGCTGCAGGGGTACGTGTCGCAGCTGCGCAAGGTGCTCGAGCCCGAGCGCGAGCCCGGCGGGGAACCGAAGGTGCTCGTGACGCACGACCCGGGCTACGCGCTGCGGGTGGCGCCCGAGCAGCTCGACCTCGAGCGGTTCCGCAGGTCGGTCGCACAGGGGCATGCCGCACTCGACGCGGGAGACCCAGCGCGCGCCTCGGAGCAGCTCAGCGCCGCGCTCGATCTCTGGCGCGGGCGTCCACTCGCAGATCTCGAGAC
>JBOGYT010000050.1:0-13372 GCA_050696955.1 Solirubrobacteraceae bacterium
CGCTCGCGGACCGCACCGCCAGCGCCACGGAGGCGCTCGAGACCGGGCTGCTCGTGTCGACCGGCAGCCGCATCGGCTATCGCCACGCGCTGCTGCGCGACGCCGTCTACGCCGACCTGCCCGAGCCGTGGCGCACGGAGCTGCACGAGCAGATCGCGACCGCTCTGTCGGGCTCCTCCGCCGTACGCGCGGCCGAGGTGGCGCGGCACCTGCGCATCGCCGGGCGCGATGCCGAGGCCGTCCGGCACCTCGTGGATGCGGCCGGGGATGCGCGCCGGGTCGGTGCGCTCGACGAGGCGGCGGAGTTCCTCGAGGAGGCGCTGCAGTTCGCGCCGCAGGACGGCGGGCTGCTCCTGGAGCTCGGCGAGGTCGAGGCCTGGCGGAGCCGAGCGGGAGCGTCGCGCGCGGCGTTCGACCGGGCCATGGCGTCGATCCCCGCCGGCGACGGGCTCGCCCGGGCGCGGGCCTGGATCCGGCGCGGGCGCTCGTTCCGCGGGGCGCTCTGCTTCCCGCGCGAGTCGCGGACCGCCTACCTCGAGGCGCTGACGGCGCTCGGGCCAGCCGACGCCGAGGAGCGCGCCGAGGCGCTCGCCGGCCTCGCGTGGACCGAAGCGGTGGCCGGCGACGTGGAGCATGTCGATCCGCTGCTTCGCGAGCTGCACGGGCTGGTCGGTCGTGAGCAGCCCGACAGCGGGCTGGCGCTCGACATCGGCCTCGCCCGCGGGCACGCATTGATCCGGCTGGGGCGCTTCGCCGAGAGCTACCCGCCGATGATCGCCGCGGCGGAGGCGGGGCGCAGGGCGGGACGACCGGACCTGTCCTACACGTGCTGGATCAACGCGTCGAGCGCGGCCGCCTGCGCGGGTCAGTTCGACCGCTCGCTGGAGTTCGCCGACCGCTGTCAGGCCTGGATGAGGGATGCCGGGTTGCGCTCGCTCGAAGCCAACGCCATGTCCGCACGCACGCACATCCTGATCCGCGTGGGCAGCATCGCTGAGGCGCTCGCGTCCGCCGACGACGCGCGCGAGCTCGCCGAACGCCTGGACAACGCGTCGCTTCGCGCCATGGCCACGCATGACCGCGGGATGGTCGAGCGCGAGCTGGGAAATCACGCGAGTGCAGAGCGCCTGCTCGCAGAGGCGATCGCGGGGAACGCGGCCGTCAGCCGTCCGCTCGCCCGCCTTGCGCGCGCTGAGTCGCTCGCCCGGCTCGGCCGGCCGGAGGACGCGGAGGAGGAGCTGCGCCTGACCGCGATGGAGCCGATGGGACCGAGCGACTTCCCGGACACCCTCGTGGCCCGCCTCACGTACGTGCAGGCGCTGGTAGCGGATTCCCGGGGCGATGCCGGGCTCGCACGCCGGCGCCTGGAGGAGGCCATCCAGGTCTGGCGGCGTCGGACGGATCGGGCCGGCGACGGAGACGACTACATGGACGTCATGGTCGACCTGGGGCGCCCGCCGGTCGCGGGGCTGGTCGAGCCCCAGCGCGAGCTCGCGCGCCTGGAGGCCGCCCTCGGCGCGATGTCGGAGAGGATTGCCTGAGATGCCCCAGTTCGATCACAGCGCGAGCAGCTTCGCCCCGCCAGAAGAGGTCTGGAAGCTGCTCTACGACCCGGCTCGCTTCACCGAGTGGTGGGTGGGGATGCGGACGGCGGCGGTCGGCGACGGCGAGTTCGTCTTCGTCCAAGACGAGGTGCCGGACTTCCCGATCCCGCACCGCCTCCAGGCCCGGCGCGACCGGCACAGCGTGGTCATCTCCTGCCAGCTCCACGACCTCGTGTTCGACTGGCGGCTCGCGCCGGGGCCCGGCGGAACCGGAACCCGCATCAGCGTGCACGCCGAGGCACCGGAGACCAAGGCGGATGTCCTCGCCAGGCAGGAGCCGGCGATCCGCGCCTCCGTCGAGCGCCTCGCCGAGCTGGCGACCTCCCTGGGCAACTGATCGGGCGCGCGGTCAGAGCTTCGTCGCCCAGATCCCGTCGCGGGGTCGGAGCAGGACGCCGCCCTCCACGACGGCAGCGCGACCGGGGACGGGCCGCAGTGCTCAGCGCGTTCTGGAACTGCAGCGAGCTGCGCGCGATGCGCGTCCCGCGAGCAAACGACGCGGGATCCGAGAACGTCGCGCCGGGGGTGCTCTGGAAGTAGTGGTCCAGCGTGCCGTCCACGCCGACGACGAAGACGCGCCCGTCGATCACCGACCGCTGCACGAGGAACGCGGTTGCGTAGAAGGTGAAGCGCGCCGCCGACTCGGACCGCGGATCGCCGAGTGCCGAGAACAGCGCCTTGCGCCCGAGTCGGTCGATGAACGTGAAGAAGCCATAGGCGACGAACCGGCCACCGTTCCGGTCGATGCGCCCGACGAACTCCATCGCCGTGCGCCCCGCCGCCGGCGCTCCGTGAGGCTGCCGACGGCCGGCGCCGAGGGCTGTTCGCCAGCCTGCGGCCCGCTGCTCCGTGGCTCGTCCTGCGCACCGTCGTCTGGGTTCTTCGCTCCGCCATCCGTGTGCTTACGATCGCGCCGATCGCGGGGGCGCACACTCGCAACGGCGGTTGCCAGAAATTCTGATGGACGGTGTCCGCCCCGCGGTTACTGTTCGCGCATGGCCGGGACCGACAGGAACGCCAAGCCCCGCTCCCCCGCCTACCTGCTGGCTGGCCGGGCTTCGGAGCTCGAGCGGCTGCAGCTGCAGTCGCTGGTCTGGGAGCCCAGCGGCAGGCAGTTGCTGGAGGAGATCGGCGACGGCCGCGGCGCCCGTGTGCTGGACGTCGGGTGTGGCGCGCTCGGCTGGCTGCGCGTGCTGAGCGAGTGGGTGGGGCCCGGCGGAGAGGTGACCGGGACCGACGTCGACCCGAAGATGCTCGCCGCCGCCAACCAGTTCGCGACCGAGGAGGGTCTCGGCAACGTCAGCCTCGTCCGGGACGACCTCTTCGCCAGCGCACTCGAGCCGGACTCCTTCGACCTCGTGCACGCCCGCTACGAGATCTGCCCGCTCGGGCGCGGCGATGAGCAGATGCAGACCTACACCCGCCTCGCGCGGCCCGGCGGCACCATCGTGCTCGAGGACCCGGACCCCGGCTCCTGGCACTTCAACCCGCCGGCGCCCGCCCTGGAGCGGCTCATCGCGCTCATCGTCGAGTCATTCCGCCTGGCCGGAGGCGACTGGCACGCCGCGCGCCACCACCTCCAGCTGCTGCGCGACTTCGGCATCGACGGGAACGTCCGCGCGGAGGTCCGCGCGCTCGAGCCGGGGCACCCGTACCTGGCCCTGCCGCTGCAGTTCGCCAGCGCGCTCGAGGACAGGCTGCTGTCCCTCGTGAGCGCCGACGAGCTGCAGGAGCTCCGCGATCAGGGCAAGGCCGAGCTGCGGGAGCCGGGCCGCTGGGGAACGACGTTCACGCTGCTGCAGTGCTGGGGGCGCCAGCGCCGTTAGGATCGCCCGCGGTGAGCGACCTGCGGGCGATGGGACCGGACCGCTGGTTCCTCGCGTTCGCCGCGTCCGTGTTCGTCTTTCATCAGGTTCCGGCGTTCGCGGGCGAGCCGGTCGGCGACTGGATCGATCTCCTCACGCCCGTGGCCGTGGCCGGCACGAGCGCCGGGCTCATCGTGGCGTTCGGCATCCCGCGCGGGGCGGCGATCGTCGCGCTCGTGGCGGCGCTGCTGTACGTGCACGGCCAGGGCATCCATCTGGCGGCCAACTCGATTCACAACGAGGACCCGGTCGGCCGCGTCGAGGAGGTCACGTACTTCTGGGACGAGCGCTTCTCGCACATCGAGGCGCTGCTCGGCTGGTTCGGGCTCGTGGGCGCGTTCTGCCTCGCCGAGCGCGCGGCGCCGGCGCGCGAGATGAACACGACGATCCTGGCGGCGGCCGCGGTGCTGCTCGGCTGGACGTTCTTCACGAGCACCGTCGAGGGTCAGACCTGGCCGCTGCAGCTCGCCGCCATGGCGCTCTTCGCCGGCTCGGCGGTGCGCGCGCGCCGGCGCGGTCAGGCGATTCCGCCTCTGCTGGGCGCAGCGGCCGCAGCGTTCGCGCTCGGGGCGCTGCTCATCGGCGTGTGGGCGGCGTGGCACGGCGGGGTGCCCGAGTTCAGCGACACGGGCCTCATTTGATCAGGCCGGCACCGCCACCTCACGATCGGGCGCGCGCGCCACGTCCTGCGGCGCCCCGACGAGCTGGCCGCCGGAGCACTCGCTGCACTTGACCTCGCGCCTGGGGTTGCGGATCGCGAGGCCCAGCAGGCCGCCGACGCCGACGAGGCCGGCCGAGATCGCCATGCCGAGGCGAAACGCCGTCACGGAGGCCTCCTCGCTGGCGTTCGCGAGCCGGTCGCGCATCTCGGCGGGGAGGCCGGCGGGCGGATCGACGCGGGCCAGCGGCCGCCGCTTGGCCTCCTGCACCGCCGCGGCGACGGCCGGATCGCTGCTCGAGCCGAGCCGGTCGTCGAGGGTCGCGCCGAAGCTCGCCGCGACGACGGCGCCGACCGCGGCGACCGCGACGAGGCCCGCGACGCGGGCGATCGCGTTGTTGACGCCCGAGGCGATCCCGGCGTTCTGCTCGTCGGCGCCGGCGAGGACGGTCGCCGTCAGCGGCGCGACCGTCATCGACAGCCCGACGCCGAAGAGCAACAGGGCCGGGAGCAGGTCGCTCGCGTAATCGACGTCGGCGTCGAGGCGCAGGAACAGGGCGAGGCCGGCCGTCATGACGATCGGCCCGATCGTCATGAACAGGCGTGGCCCGTAGCGATCCGCGAGCGCGCCGAAACGGCGCGAGAGCCCGAACATGAGGACCGTGACCGGGAGGCTCGCAGCGCCGGCCGCGATGGCGCTGTAGCCCGCGACCTGCTGCAGGAAGAGCACGAGGAAGAAGAACAGCAGCGACAGGCCGGCGTACATCGACAGCGTCTCGAGGTTGCCGACGCTGAAGTTGTGGCTGCGAAACAGCCCGAGCGGCAGCATCGGATGCGAGCTGCGCGCCTCGTAGGCGATGAACGCCGCGAACAGCACGGTCCCGCCGATGAGCGGTACGGCCACGGTCGGATCGCCCCAGCCGGCCTCGGGCTGGCGGATGAGCCCGAACGTCACCCCGGCCAGTCCCGCGGCGCAGAGCACCGACCCGACGACGTCGACGCGGGCGCGCTCCACCTTCGGTCGCGAGACCGGCATGGCCAGCCGGATCAGCCACAGGTCGAAGGCGACGAGCGGCACGTTGATGGCGAAGATCCAGCGCCACGACGCCGCGTCGACGAGCTGCCCGCCGATCAGCGGACCGAGCACCGTCGCGATCGCCGCCCACGCCGTCCACGCGCCGACGGCCTTCCCGCGCTCGTCCGGCGGGAACGCGGCGACGATGAGCGCGAGCGCCGCCGGCGTGAGCAGCGCGCCGAACACGCCCTGCAGCGCCCGCGCGAGGACGAGCACCTCGATCGTCGGAGCGACCATGCACACGAGGGACGTGACGCCGAAGCCCAGGACGCCGATCGAGAAGATCCGCCGCTCGCCGAAGATGTCGCCCAGCGACCCGCCGATGAGGATCAGCGAGCTGAGCGTCACGAGGTAGGCGTTCGACGTCCACTGCTGGCCGGCGAGGCCGCCGCCGAGGTCGTCCTCGATCGCCGGCAGCGCGACGTTGACGACCGTGGAGTCGATGAAGACGACGCTCGAGCCGAGGATCGCGGCGATCAGGACCAGGCGCTTGCGAGCGTCGCTCAGCCCTGCGGGCGGCGTGACGCTCATGACGTCGGGCCGAAGCGCTCTGTGCGGATCCGGCCGGCCTGCACCCCGGCGTCGAGCAGCAATCCGGACGCGGCCTCGACGAACCCGTGCGAGCCGCAGACGAACGCGACGGCGGGCTCGATGTCGGCCTCTGCGATGAGCTCGGCGTCGATGCGCCCGGTGTGCCCGGTCCAGCCCTCGAACGCTTCCCGGCTGAAGGTCAGCAACGTCTCGACGCCGAGCTCGTCGGCGTAGATGACCTCGTCGGGCGAGCGGACCGAGTAGACGAGTCGCATCGGCAGCTCGGGCATCGTGCGGCGGCGGTGGCGCAGCATCGCCATGAGCGGCACGATCCCCGAGCCGCCACCGACGAGCAGCACCGGCGCCTCGCCGCGCCAGACGAAGTACGAGGCGAACGGGCCGCGGACCTCGACCTGGTCGCCCTCGACGGCGACGTCGTGGAAGTACGTCGACACCTCGCCGTCGTCGAGGCGGTCGATCGTCAGCTCGATCGCGGGTTCATCGAGTGGCGAGGAGGCGATCGAGTACGAGCGCTGCGCGGTGTAGCCGTCCGGGGCGGTGAGCCGCACGTCGTAGTGCTGGCCGGGCAGATGAGCCATCCACATCGGCAGCTCGATGCGGAACGACTTCACGCGCGGCGACTCCTGCTTCACCCGGGTGACGGTGCCGATCTGCCAGCGTCCGGGCGCGCGCTGCTCGACCGGCGTCAGTCGTTCCAATAGCGCTCTTCCTTCCACGGGTCGCCGCGAATGTGGTAGCCGTTGCGCTCCCAGAAGCCGGGCTCGTCGTGGTCCATGATCCGCAGCCCGGCGATCCACTTCGCGCTCTTCCAGAAGTACAGGTGCGGCACGAGCAGCCGCGCCGGGCCGCCGTGCTCGGGCTCGAGCGGCTCGCCCTCGTGCTCGGTCACGACCCACGCCTTGCCGTCCGTGAGGTCCTCGAGCGCCAGGTTCGTCGTGTAGCCGCCGTGGCAGTAGGCCATCGCGTACGCGCCGTCGGGCTCGATGCCCTCGACCAGCGTGTCGACGGAGACCCCGCCGAAGCTCGTCCCGAGCTTCGACCACTTCGTGACGCAGTGGATGTCGCACGGCACCGCCTCGAACGGCAGCGCGCCGAACTCCTCCCAGGTCCACTCGCGCGTCTGCTCGACCATGCCGTCGATCCGGACGTTCCAGTCGTCCACCGCGATGCGCGGTGTCGGGCCGGCGGTGAGGACGGGAAAGCCCGGCTCGAAGTACTGGCCCGGCGGTAGCCGCTCGGCGAGCCCTTCGGGCGTGCGCCGTCGGCGGCCGAACCCGCGCGAGACGAAACCGGTCATGCGGGCTCCTGGCGACCCGTTCCGGTCTCTCGTGCCGCCGCGAGGTGGTCCATCGCCCAGTCGAGCGCGTCATCGGCGACCTCTTCCCAGCCGTCCTGGGCGAAGATGAAGTGCGAGCGGCCCTCGGGCGTCATCCAGAGGCCGTGGATGAGGACGATCGGGGGCTGGTTGGTCATGCGCGGAACCTCCTGAGTCGTCTGTGGCCGCCCATACCCTACGGAGCGCTCGGTGTCCAGCGAGTTCAATCATTGGTCCACGGACGACGCACCGGCTTTTAGGGCGGGCGAGGTCGGTCGAGACCGAATCTGTGCCGATGTCTTCGAGGTTTCCGGGTGCTCAGTTCCGTCTTGGCACGCGAGGGTCGTCGGGCACGGTCGCGATCGACATCGGCCCCGACGCGATCGTCGTCCTGCAATCGTCCGGCGGCGACCGCTCGCGGGTCCGGCGCGCGATCGTCCACCCGCTTCCCGTCGGGCTCGTCGTCGACGGCGAGGTCACCGACGCCGACGACCTCGCGGCCGAGCTGCGCTCGCTCTTCGCCGAGCACCGGCTCCCGCGCGACGTGCGGATCGGGCTCGCGCATCCGCGGCTCATGGTCCGCATGGTCGAGCTGCCCGCCACGCTCGACGGTCACGATCTCGACAGCGCCGTGCACCACGTCGCCGGCGACCTCCTGCCGGTCAAGCTCGCCGAGCTCGTCGTCGACTACCGCCGCGTGGGCCGCGCCCCGGAAGGCCCGTCCGGACCGCAGCAGCGCGTGCTCATGGCCGCCGCGCGGCTGGACGGCATCGAGCGGCTGACCGGAGCATTCACCCGCGCCGGGCTGCGCGTCCAGGCCATTCAGCTCTCCGGATTGGCGATGCTCGCCGCGCTGGACCACCCGCCCCAGGACGCCGCCGCGGTGCTCTACGTCCAGGCGGGCGCGCTGACGAACGTCGTCATCACCGAGGACGACCAGCCGGTGCTCGTCCGTGCGGCCTCGACCGGTTCGGAGGCGATCGCGGCCGGGCTCGCGGAGCGCGCCGGCATCAGCCAGGAGCAGGCCCGCGCCCACGTCGCGGCGCTCGGCATCAACCCCTCGCCGCCGGGGTCGCCGATCGACCCGGAGCTCGAAGCGTCCATCCGTCTGACCGTGCGCGAGGGCCTGCGTCGTGTCGCGGCGGAGGTGCAGTCCTCGCGCGGCTTCTATTCCGCCAACGCCGATGCCCGCCCGATCGGCGCCGTCGTCCTGACCGGCACGATGATGACCTGGCCCGGCGTCGAAGAGGCGCTGCGCGACGAGCTTCACCTGCCCGTGCTTCCGGCCGGTCGAGAGACCTGGCCACACCTCGGCGACGTCGCGGTCGCCAAGGAGCGTCTCGACATCGTCGTCGGCCTCGCCCGGGCCCGCGAGGACGAGCGGCCCGACCTGCGCCCCGTTCGCCGGCTGAGCCGCACGAGCGCCGCGGCACCCGGACGGCTCGTCGCGCAGGCGGCGTGCGCGGTCGTCGCGCTCGCGGCGCTGGCCATCGTGTACATGGTCCTCCTGTCCAACCAGACCGCTTCCGACGAGGCGCGGATCAGGACGCTGAGCAGCGAGGTCTCGGGGCTCGAGCGTCAGGCGGCCGCGCTGAAGCCCTACGACGACTTTGCCAAGGCGACGCTCGCGCGCAACTCAGCGGTCAGCACGATCGCGGCGACGCGATTTGACTGGGAGCGCACGCTGCGCGAGCTCGCCGAGGTGACCTCCCGCGGCGTGTGGCTGACGTCGGCGAAGGGCACGCTGACGCCGACGACGCAGATCGAGGGCGGATCCGGTGAAGGCGCGACGTCGGGGCTGCGCGGACAGCTCGCCGTGCCGGCGCTGGAGCTCGTCGGCTGCGCGTCGGCCGAGCGCGGGCTGCCGGCGTACATGGATCGCCTCCACGAGATGACCGGCGTGACCGACGTCGGCTTCAGCCGCAGCGCGCGTCTGGATCCCGACAAGCCGAGCGATCCGGGCGGTGGCGAGAAGGACTGCCGCAACGGCGATGACCGCGTCCCGCGCTTCGAGATCGTCGCGTACTTCAAGCCATCGCTTGGGTCCCCGGTTGCGGTGGGCAGCGGCGACACGCCGGCGCCCGCCACGGGCGCGAAGACCCCCGCGCCGGATACGCCGGCCGCGCAGACCACCCCCGCTCCGGCAACTGCGCCTGCAAACCAGACCGCCGCGACACCCGCGGCCGGCACGCCATGAGATCCGCCTCCGCACAGAACACCCTGCTCGTGCCGGTGATCGCCACCGGCGTCGCGCTGATCGCCGTGCTGTGGTTCGTCGCGATCGGCCCCAAGCGCAGCGATCGCGCCGACGCCGCCCAGAAGGTCAGCGCCCAGCAGGGGCGCCTGGAGAAGGCCCGCAAGCAGGTCACCGAGTACACGGCATCGCGCAAGCGCTTCGCGGGCATGCTCGTCGAGCTGCGCCGGCTCGACGTCGCCGTGCCTGCCCGCGGAGACATCTCCGGCCTCCTGCGCGAGGTGCAGCGGCGCGCTCGCCTGCGCCACAGCGACCTTCGCCTGGCGACGCTGAAGACAGCGGCAGCACGCGCGGACGGCACGAAGCCGGTGACGCCCGGCGCGTCGGAGGGCCCCGGGGGCCTGGCGGCGCTGCCGTTCACGTTCAGCTACACCGGTCGCTACTTCGACCTGCTGAAGGTCCTGAGCGCGGCGCGCGACGCCGTCACCGTGCGGTCCGGCAACCTATCGATCGACGGTCGGCTGCTGACGATCGACGGCGTCTCGTTCGGCCGCCCCACCCCGGACTCGAAGCTCACGAGGGTTGTCCTCAACGCGACGGCGTACATCGCCGCCGATGCGACGAAGCCGCCCGAAGCGGCTCAACCAGCTGCCCCCGCGGCACCGACGAAGGATGGTTCCTGATGCTCCGTGGGCTCCTCCACGAGATCGTGCGCCGGCGCCTGTGGCCGATCCCGGTCCTCGCGATCGCGGCCGCCATAGCGGCGCCGCTGCTGTTCTTGAAGTCCTCGCCCGACGCCGCGTCGCTGCCCGCGCAGGGATCGCAGGCGACGGTGGATCCGAGCGTTGCCGATGGACTGCCCGTTCGCGCGCGCCGGCTGCTGCGGACGAATGCGGATCCGAAGCGCGCGGCCAGGAAGCGGCCGAAGGCCGCCGACCCCTTCCAGGCACCGTCGTCGGCGCGCACGTCGAAGACCGTCGCGCCGGTGCCGAGCGAGGCGGGCAGCGGCCCGCCGTCGTCGGGCGCTCCCACGGAGCAGAAGCCGGTCCCGGTCGTCATCACCGACGAGAACGGCAAGACCCCGAAGGGCACGACCGGCGAGGCGAGCGCGAAATCGCCCGCGGAGTCCAGCAAGGATGCGCGTCACGTCGCCGTCGACGTGCGCTTCGCGCCGAGCAAGCGCGGCGCGGTGCGTCGCGATGTCCCGCGCCTGAAGCCGCTCACGGCGAAGGGACGCATCGTCGCGTCGTTTGTGAAGTACTCGCCCGCTCGCAACCGGGCGGTCTTCGCGATCTCTCCCAACACGCTCGTCAGCGGGTCGGTCGAATGCCGGCGCGAGGACGGGCTCTGCCGCTACGTCGAGCTCAAGGCCGGACAGAGCGTCCGGCTGACGATCATCGGTCCCGACGGCGCGGCGCTCGTGCGACGGCTCGGCGTCGTGCGGATTGGCTCGCTGGCCGGCGATCCCCCGGAACCACCGCTGGCGGGCTCGTGCCTGCTGACGATGCTGCGCAAGCTGGGACCGGGAGACCCGGCCGTCCGCCACAACGCGTGTGACTGACGACATGCGCGAGCGCTCTGAGCACGGCTACACGCTCGTCGAGCTGCTCGTCACGATGACCGTCAGCCTGACGATCCTCATTGCGGTGCTCTCGCTGTGGTCGGGCGCGACGGCCAACGAACAGCGCAACGCCGAGCGCGCCGACAGCATCGAGGCAGCGCGCACGGGCATGGAGCGGATGACGCGTGACGTGCGCGAGGCGGTCGCGGTGACGGGCGTGACCGACCGGCTCATGACCCTCAAGCTGTGGACGCGCGACCTCGCCGGCGCGAGCCCGAGCGCGCTGCACATCGTCACGTACAACTGCGGCGTCGCCGGCTCGGCCACCTCGAGCTACCGCTGCGTGCGCACCGATACGACCGCCGGGACGGCGAGCAAGACCATCATCGACCGGCTTACCAGCCCGTCGGTGTTCACGACGACGGCGGGCCAGCCGAACCTCGAGCTGCACGTGTCGGTGCTCGTCAACGGCGCGCCCAACCCGATCGTCATGCACAGCGGCGCCAGCCCGCGCAACTGCACCGGAGCGCTCTCCGCATGCACCGGCCCGTGAGCCCCGGCCGGCGGTCGGAGGCCGGCTTCACGCTCGTCGAGGTGCTGATCGCCTCGTTCGTCCTCATGGTCGGGGTCGTCGCAACGCTGACCGTGCTGACCTCGGCCAACCAGACCACGGCCACGTCGCAGCGCAACCAGGTCGCCGCGCGCGAGGCCGAGCACCAGCTCGAGCAGATGCGCGGCCAGTGCTACGGGGCACTGACGATGACGACGGCACATCCGGCGACGAGCGCGAGCTCCGAGGACCCGCTGCAGCGGGTGTCCGCCGGCAAGTTCACGGTCAAGACCGGGCTCGCCGAGGACGTCACCAGCGAGCGCGTCGGCAAGGCGGCGGGCGACGGTTGCACGGACGCCGACTCCGACGGAAAGGTCGACGCGGCCGTCACGCCCGTGAGCACCGTCACGATCGGGACGGGCAGCACGGCGGTGACCGGCAAGGTCTACCGCTTCGTGTCGTGGCGCGACGAGGAGTGCCCGATCGTCAACCTCACGCATCTCGAGAGCCTCGTCCAGGACCTCAAGACGCTCACGAACGGGATCGCCGGGCCCACGGGCACGCTCACCGGGCTCATCGGCCCGAGCGGCTCGCTCGTGAACCTCATCAACCAGACGAGCACCGTCGCCGGCACCGCCAACTCGGCGAGCGCGCTGCAGAAGCTGCTCAACCCGGCGATCGTGACGCTCGCGAACATCGTCAACCCGCTGCTGACGAACACGCTCAACCCGCTGCTCACGACGCTGACGCCGATGCTCGCGCCGTTGCAGGCGGCGCTCGCGCCGCTTCAGGGGTTGCTCGACGCGATCACGCAGCGCATCGACCTGTGCGACCTGCCCAAGCTGCTGGACCTCAGCTCGTTCGAGGAGCTCAAGACGGCGCTGACGGTGGTGGGACCGATGATCGCCGCGCTCCAGGCGCCGGTCGCCAGCGTGGCGGCGATCGTCGGCCCGCTCGCCAGCCTGAACCTCGTCCAGCTCCTGACCGCCGCCGTCAACGCCGTCGTGACGCTGCCAACGGCCGTGAACGGCCTGACGAGCGCGGTCGGCGGCCTCACGACGGCGCTCAACCAGGTCAAGGGCACGGCCGCCAACGGCCAGACGAAGGTCAAGACCCTGGCGGAGACCACGAAGACCGCGATCGACACGCTGCTCGCGCAACCGCACACAACGCACAACACGAAGCGACTCACCGTGGCGATCTGGTTCGACCCGAAACCCAATGCCGGGGTGCGCTCGCCGGTATGGGCATCGACGGTCGTCAGCGACCCGAAGGACGGTCTGCTGTGAGCGCGCGCCGCGCCGGGGGCGACGGCGGATTCGTGCTGCCCGGGTCCATCGCGTTGCTCGTCATCATGCTCGTGCTCACCGGCGCGGCGATCGGGCTCTCCCTGCAATCGCTGGACACGTCCAACCGCGACCGGCGCGTCGTGCGCGCGCTGCAGGCGGCCGACGCCGGCGTCGACGTTGCGATCTTCCGCCTCAACCACATGCTGGTGGCGGGCTCGTCGAGCGCCGTCCTCGGTGCAGTCCCCAACGCCGTGCAGTCGCTCGGCTGCACGAGCGTCAACGTGCTCGGCGTCTACACGATCTCGCAGGTTTCGCCAAGCGCCCCGCAGGTCTACTGCCCGAGCGAGGGCGGAGCGTCGGACAGCGTCCAGGGAGCGACGTACAGCTATCAGGTGTCGACCGCGATCAACGTGACCGGCAGCCTCGGGGACCTGCTCGTGCGCAGCATCGTCGCGACGGGAGCCTCCGGGAACGTCCAGCGCCGCGTGCTCGTCAAGGTCCGCGCCGTCATCGGCGGCGCCGGCAGCCTCGTCCTCTACCAGCGCATCCGCCACACCGAGTGCACCGCGAAGCCGACGACCGCGGCCGTCGACTCCGGATGCCCGGGCGCGGACGTGACGACGAGCTAGCTCGCCAGTCGCAGTCCGGCCGCTTCAGCGGTGCGCGTGGCGGGCGACGCGAGCCCGGTTCCCGCACGCCGGGCCGCACC
>JBOGYT010000051.1:0-6419 GCA_050696955.1 Solirubrobacteraceae bacterium
CAGCCCGCGGCGTGCGGATCGCGGCGCAGCGCGCGGCGCGCCAGCAGGCGGTCGCGCGCGCGCATGGCGGGACCGTGCAGCCCCGTTCTCGCCAGCGTCGCGTGGGCCAGCCGGTTGACTCGCTCAATCAAGAACATCAACACGATCGGGGGCGCGCATGCGGACGCGAACCTAGTCGAAAGTAGCGGTGCGGGCGCCGCGCTCGCGGCATAGGTTCGCGTCTATGTCCCCCTCGCCTGTTTTCTGTCGTTTGGACATCTCGCGGCGCCTCGCGCCCGTCACCGCGCTCCTGACATTCGCGCTCCTTGTGCTCGCCGGGCCGGCGGCCTCGGTCGCGGGGGCGGCGTGCCCGTGCAGCCTATGGAGCGACGCCACCCTGCCGACGAACGAGGGCGTCGACGAAGCCTTGGCGGTCGAGCTGGGCGTCAAGGTCGTTCCGAGCGTCAACGGAACCATCACCGGAGTGCGCTTCTACAAATCGGCGGCGAACACTGGCCCCCACGTCGGAAATCTTTGGAGCACCGACGGGACGAACCTCGCCTCGGTGACGTTCGCGGACGAACCCGGCTCCGGGTGGCGGCAGGCGAACTTCGCCACACCGGTCGCGGTCACCGCGAACACGACGTACGTGGCCTCCTACCACACACCGGCGGGCCACTTCGCCTTGGACCCCAACTACTTCGCGAACGCGTTGGTCAGTGGGCCGCTGACGGCGCCCTCCTCGCTCGAATCGGGCGGCAACGGGGTCTTCAAGTACGGCTCCAGCAGCTTCCCAAACGAAACCTTCAACGCCGCGAACTACTGGGTCGACGTCGTCTTCGTCGAGGCGGACACCACGGCGCCGACGGTCGACTCGATCTCGCCGAGTGACGGAGCAACCGGCGTCGACGTCGCGGTCCATCCGACGGCAACGTTCAGCGAGCCGATGGACCCCGCGACGATCACGTCGGCGACGGTCCACCTCAACGGCCCCGGCGGCGCGGTCGCCGCGACCGTCGGCTACGACGCCGACACGCGGGTCGCCACGCTCACGCCGACGAGCCCGCTCGCGAACTCGACGACGTACACGATGACCGTCGAGGGCGGCGCCGGCGGCGTCGCGGACGCGGCAGGCAATCCCCTCGCGGCCGACACGACGTGGAGCTTCGCGACCGCAGCTCCCCCGGGGCCGGACACGACGCCGCCCACGATCATCGCGATGACGCCCGCGAACGGAGCTACCGCAGTGGCGCTTAACGTCGCGCCGACGGTGACGTTCAGCGAGCCGATGGATCCGGCGACGATCACGACGACGACGGTGCAGCTCAGCGGCCCCGGCGGGGTCAGCGCGACCGTCGCCTACGACGCGGCCACCCGACGCGTGACGCTCACCCCGGCGAGCCCGCTTGCCGACTCCACGACCTACACCGTGGTGGTCAAGGGCCGCAACAAGGGCGTCGCCGACACGGCGGGCAACACGCTTGCGGCCAACGCCTCGTGGAGCTTCACGACGGTCGACCTGTCGCCACCGGTGATCTCCGCGATCTCGGTGACGTCGACGCCGGCCGGCGTGGCGACCGTGACGTGGACGACGAACGAGTCGTCGAGCTCGCGCGTGGACTACGGCACCGATCCCGCGTCGCTGGGTCAGAGCGTCTCCGACCCGACGCGCGTGACCGCGCACAGCATCCAGATCTCCGGCCTGACGTCCGGCACGACGTACCGCTTCCGCGTGACGTCGGTCGACGCCGCCGGTAACAGCGCCACGTCGCCCGCGCCGCCGGCCGCGCCCGCGAGCTTCACGGTCGCCAGCCTGCGGTCCCCCAGCGGTGTCGTGATCGAGACCGGCAGCCTGCGCTCCGGTAGCGCCGCGTCGCTCGCCGCGCAGGACTCGTCGTACCTGCGCGTGACCTCCACTCAGCCGTTGCTGGGGCTCATCGGAACCGCCACGTCGTCGTGGTACGGCCGCTTCACCGGCGTGCCGAGGCCGCTCGCGAGCCTGAAGGCCACCTACGCGGGTTCGAACTCACGCTCGTGCACGCAGGTGCTCTCGGTCTATCGCTGGACGACCGGCAGCTGGGTCCAGATCGACTCGCGGACGGTAGGAACCACCGAGGTCAAGATCGCCGATGTGGCGACCTCCGGCGGGGCAACGGATTACGTCAGCTCCGGGGGCGAGGTGCGCGTGCGCGTGCGCTGCACGGCGGGCTCGCTGGCCTTCGACGCCAACGCCAACCACCTGCAGATCACGATCGCCTGATCGCGCGCCGCGGAGGGCTTCATCGAGAGGCGCCGTCCGGACTCGAACCGGAGTAAACGGCTTTGCAGGCCGCTGCGTAGCCACTCCGCCACGGCGCCGGGGACTGCGCACATCGTAGGACCTCAGGCGTCGCCGCCCTCCTCCGCCAGCCGCGTCGCCTCGCGCGCCAGCAGTCCGAGGCGCGCCTCGCGGACGAGCGGGACCTCGCGGCGGCGCTTGCGCACCATCGCCAGGTCGATCTCGTGGGTCACGATCGCCTCCTCGTTGTCGGGCAGCTCGCAGATCACGCGGCCCCACGGGTCGACGATGTGCGAGCCGCCCCAGAAGCGCAGGAACTCGGCCTCCTCGCCGACGCGGTTCACGAACACGACGAAGCACTCGAACATCCGCGCGTAGAACACGGTGATGTCGCGCCAGTAGGTCTTCGAGTCGTACTGCTCCGGGAAGCGGCTCTGGGCGGAGTTCGTCGGCACGAACAGCACGCGCGCGCCGTCCTGCACGGCGAGGAACGCGAGGTGCGGCTGCCAGGCGTCGTTGCAGATGAGCGTCGCGATGCGGCCCTGGCGCGTGTCGAACGCGCGCATCGTCTGGCCGGGGGAGAAGAACTTGCGCTCCTCGAAGATGTCGTACGTCGGCAGGTAGAGCTTGCGGTGCGTGTGGACGAGCTTCTCGGCGTCGTAGTAGGCGGCCGAGTTGTAGTTGTGGACGCCGAGCCCGTCCTCGTAGAGGCCGATCAGCACGTCGGTCTCCGGCACGAGCGAGCCGAGCGCAAGCAGCCGCTTGTCGTCGGTCGACAGCGCAACGTCGCTGTCGACGCGTCCGAGCGCGTAACCCGTCAGGAACAGCTCCGGGAAGACGACGACATCGCTGCGCTCCTTGCCGGCGGTCCGGATGATCTCGTCCGCGCGCTGCAGGTTTGCGTCGACGTCGCCGAGCACGCTGTGGGTCTGGGCCAGGGTGATGCGCATCAACGAAAGGCACCCTACCCATTGGTATCCTCGCCGCTCCCAGGGCGATTAGCTCAGCTGGGAGAGCGCCGTCTCGACAAGGCGGAGGTCACTGGTTCGAGCCCAGTATCGCCCACTCTGGTTCGAGCGATCTTCATCGCGGTCCTGGCGAGCCTCGCGCTTGCCGCTTGCGGCGGCGACGACGAGCCGTCGGCCGACAAGGGGGAGACCGCGTCGCCGGCGACGGCGACGCACGCAGCGCCGAAACCCGATGCGGCCGCCGACAAGGCGATCGCGCGCAGGGCGCTGCTCGTGCGGGCAGACCTGCCACGGGGATGGACGCCGACCGCGCAGACCGCGCAGTCGCGGAGCAACTGCGCGGCCGTCGAGGCGGCCCGGGCGGCGGTCTCGGCGCGCGCCTCGAGCCCCGACTTCAGCCACGAGCCGACCGGGCAGGTGTCGCACACCGTCTACCTCTACGGCGACGAGCCGCAGGCCGAGAACGCCTACGAGGCGCTCACGATCTCCCGAACCCGCCGCTGCCTCGGCGACGAGGTGCGCGCGCGGATCGTCAAGGAGGCCGCCGACGTCGACGTCGGCGCCGTGCGGACGGCGCCGCTCGTGATCGATCCCGTCGGCGAGGAGAGCAGCGCGGCGCGCGTCGCGCTGGACTACGGGACCGCGGGCACGCAGTACACGCTCACCGCCGACCTCGTCTTCGTCCGCGACGGGCGCGGCCTCGCGTTCCTCGTGCTGGCAGACGAGACCGGAACGTTCGACGAGCAGCTCCGCGCGCGGCTTGCGACCGTCGCCGACCGCCGGCTGCGCGCGGCGCTCGAAGACGCGACGGGGTAGCCCGACGCCCGATGTCCCCGAGATGGCTCGGGCCGGCCTCGGTGCTCGCGACGGTCGCACTGCTGGCGGTGCTCATGTACGAGCCACGGGGTCGCGACTGGGAGCGGGCCGGAACCGTCGCCGTGGCGGTCTTCTTCGTGCTGCTGATCGCCGCGGGCGTGCAGCGGTTCGTCCATTCGCGGTGGGGTGGCTGACGAACTGCATCGATGAGGGATGAGGGTGCGGTGCCTCGTGGCGGGGCGACATGCAGAAGTGACGGATCGCCCGGGCGCCGCTGACCATCCGTCACAAGTGCACGTATGTCATGCAGAAGTGACGGATGATCCGGGCCCGCCTGACCATCCGTCACTTTTCCATGCTCATCGCACCGCTCCCGGGGCCGAAGCCCGGCTGAACCCGCCCTCCTTCGAGGCTGCTGTTTGCGTCCCGTCGCGCGCCCCAACCCCACCACACCCGATCGGTCATGCGGGGAATTTCGCCCCCGAAGCTGGGCTGCGGGGCGGCGCGTGCCGATGCGGCGTCGATGTCCACTCCGCTGCGCATCGTGCTCTACGCCCTCGTCGGCGCCTGCCTGGTCATCGCCGCGACCCGGCAGTCGGCGGCGAGCCCGAACCGGCCCGGAGGCGACGGCGGCGCTCAGTACCGCCTCGATCGCGCAGACGCCGACCGAGCCGGCGCCGGGCTGCTCAGCAGCGAGCAGCGGGCGCGCACGTTCACGTTCGCACCGGGTACGTCGCCCGACGAGCAGCGCCTGTTTCTCGGCGCCGTCGCCAGCGCCCGGCCCGAGGCGCGGCGGCTCGTCGATCTCGTCGACGGGCTCGTGACCGTCCACTTCGAGCGCCCGGCGCGCATCGACGCGATCGGGCTGACGAGCTTCGACGGCGAGGACTACGAGGTGAGGATCGACCTTGCCGCGGTCATCAGCCGCTTCGGCGTCCGCGAGGCGGAGGCGATCGTCCTGCACGAGCTCGGGCACGTCGTCGACCTCGCGCTCGTGCCCGACGACCTCGTCAGCCAGCTCGATCGCGACATCCCGATCGGCGAGAGCTGCCAGCGCGACGGGCCCACCGTCGGCGCGTGCGCGCCGATCGAGGAGCGCTTCGCCGACACCTTTTCCAAGTGGGCGATGGACGACCTGGGGGTCAACCTCGCGAGCGGCTACCGCATCCTGCCGCCGGTCCCGCTGGAGCAGTGGGGCCGGCCGCTGACCCGCCTGTAGGCCTCGTTCGAAGGACGCCTCGGGGGGAAAGACGACAAACTGGATCGGGTTTGTGTATTTTCCTCCGACGATGAATACGCTCACGAAGTCATTGCTGCTGGTCTTGCTCGTGGCCGGCGGCCTCTCGATCACGGCGTGCGGAGGATCCGACACGGGCGCCGTGTCGGTCGTCGCCTACTCCACGCCGAAGGAGGCCTACGAGGAGATCATCCCGGCATTCAAGAAGACCACCGCCGGCCAGGGGACGACCTTCACCCAGTCCTACGGCAACTCCGGCGACCAGGCGCGAGCCGTCATCGCCGGCCTCGAGACCGACATCGTGGCGCTGTCGCTCGAGCCCGACATCAACAAGCTCGTCGACGAGAAGCTCGTCCCCGCGAACTGGAACGCCACGAAGACCAAGGGCATGGTCACGCGCTCCGTGGTCGCGCTGTCCGTGCGCAAGGGCAACCCGAAGAACATCCGCGGCTGGGCCGATCTGATCAAGCCCGGCATCGAGGTCCTGACGCCCAACCCGTTCACGTCCGGTGGCGCGCGCTGGAACGTCATGGCCGCCTACGGCGCCCAGCTCGAGCAGGGCAAGAGCGAGGCGCAGGCGACCGAATACCTCGAGCAGCTCTTCAAGAACGTGGCGGTGCAGGACAAGTCGGCGCGCGAGTCGCTGCAGAACTTCACCGGCGGCAAGGGCGACGTCCTGGTCTCCTACGAGAACGAGGCGCTGACGGCGATCGCCAAGGGCGAGAAGCTCGACTTCGTCGTCCCCGACGAGACGATCCTGATCGAGAACCCGATCGCGGCAACGACCGACGCCGACGCCAAGGCGAAGGCGTTCGTCGCGTTCGCCACGTCGGAGCCGGCGCAGAAGATCTTCGCCGAGAAGGGCTACCGGTCGGTCATCGACTCGCTCGTCGACAAGACGAAGTACCCGGACCCGCCGAAGCTGTTTCACATCACGAGGTTCGGCGGCTGGGAGCCGGTCATGAAGAAGTTCTTCGACCCGAAGGACTCGGTGATGCAGCGCATCGAGGAGAGCCTGGGTGTCAGCACCGGCTGACGCCGTCGCTCTCCCGCGCCGGGCCGGGCGCGGCCGCACGCTGGCCGCCCCCGTGGTGGGCGGCGCGCTGGCGACCGCCTACCTGAGCCTCGTCGTCCTCATCCC
>JBOGYT010000052.1:0-9297 GCA_050696955.1 Solirubrobacteraceae bacterium
CGCGGCTACGTCTGACTTGCCGACGGGTGAGAAGAGCCCGGTGACGGGAGACTGTCACGCCGGGATCCGAGGGAGCCGGGGGCTGCGATGCCCCCGGCCACCCGACCCACAACGTGTTTTCGGACGCTTCCTCAGGGATTGGCATGTGCCGGAAGGCCACGCGCAGGCGGTCGCAAAGGCGATCGCGCACGCGGCGGATCATCGATTGGGCCGCGACGCAGTACGGGCACTGAAAGTCGCCGAACACGGCGAGCTCGAGCGGCGGGGCGAGGGCGGCATGGTGCGCCAGATCCAGCGCGACCTCGACCTGCTCGAGGCGCGGCTCTCGTCGTCCTGACCGGGCTGGGCGCCCACGGCACGGTCAGGTGAAGAACACGACCCGCCAGGTGCCCCCACGGCGCACGAGCGTGAAGCGCTGGACGCTGTGCGTCTCCTCCGCGCCCCGGTCCAGAACGAGGACGTCGGCGGTCGCGGTGGCATCGTTCAAGCCGTGCATCTGGACAGACCGCACGATGATCGACGTCCCGTTCGCGGTCGGATAGAGGCTCCGCATGCCGCGCTCGCATTCGCCGGACGGCCCGCCTGCGTCGCTGAAGTCATAGACCGTGCGACACAGCGCGCGGCCGTCCCGGGCCCGGGCAGCCGCTTCCAGGCGTACGAGCGCCTGGCCCGCGGACTCCTGGCGCGGCGGCAGGCGAGCGACCGACTGCTCGGCTTCAGGTGCGATCGACGGGCCGTCGTCGCCGCAGCCGCCCGCGAGCGCGACCGCCGTCAACAGCAGGCATGTCCTAAGCGCGCGCTTCGGTCGCCATTGCAGGCTCGTCCTCAGGCGGGCCCTCGTCCGGGTCGTGGTCGAGCGTGCGCGTCGTGGCATCGCGGTCCGAGCCGGCGATGATGTCATCCGGGGCCTTCTCCTTCGGCAGGAAGCCCGACTTCATGCCGAAGTAGACCGCCTGCGGATGGTGGGCGATGATCGCGAGCGTGGACTGCTCGGGCTCGACGGCGTAGCCGCCGGTCAGCGACAGCCCGATCGCGGGCGCGTCGAGCAGCCGGTAGACCTTCTCGTGCTCCGATTGCTCGGGGCACGCCGGGTAGCCCCACGAGTAGCGCCGCCCCTCCGCGGGGCCGATGCCGAGGTCGCGGCGCACGACGGAGTGCAGCCACTCGGCTGTGCCCTCGGCCGCCTGCACGCCCAGCCCGTGCGTGAAGAGCTGCTCGGCGAACTCGCCGAGCGCCTCGAGCTCCGTGATGACCTCGGTCACCTCGGGTCCGACGGTCACGGCCTGCAGCGCGACGACGTCGAGCTCGGGTGGGTGGGAATCGGATTTCGGGCGGAAGAAGTCGGCCAGGCAGATGCGGTGGTGGGCGGGCTGGCGCGGGAAGACGAGCCGCTCGAGCACCGTCTCGCGGTCGTCGGGGTCGAGCACAACGACCTCGTTGCCCTCGCTGTAGCAGGGGAAGTAACCGAGCCGGGCGCGCGGGTGCAGGTAGTCCTGCTCGCGCCACATCCGCTCGAGCCGCGGCTGGAAGTCCTCGCCGACGAGCTTGCGCCACGCCTTGCCCTTCACGCCGCGCCCGCCCCAGTGCAGCTTGAACAGGACGTGCGTGTCGAGGTGAGGGTAGACCTCGTCGAGCGGCACCTCGATCTCCCGCGCGCCCCAGAACGGCGGCGTCGGGATGGGCAGGTCGGTCCGCGCGGCCGACCGCACCGAGTCGTCGTCGGTGATGAGCGGCGGCGGGTCCTTGCCGTGCTCGCGGAAGTGCTGGGCGGCCTCGCGCACCTTGGACACGAGCGCCGCACGCCCCTCCTCCTCGATGAGCTGGTCCATCTTGTGCAGGCCCTCGAAGGCGTCCTTGCAGTAGAAGACGCCGGGCTCGTAGATCTCGTCCGAGTCGCGACCGTACGGATACACCATGCGCAGCCCGAAGTCGCGGTTGATCGCGGCCCCGCCGATGAGTACCGGGTACTCAAGGCCCTTGGAGTGCAGCTCCTCGATGCACAGCGGCATCTGCTTCGACGTCGAGACGAGCAGCGCGCTCAGGCCGATCGCGGTCGCGTTGTGCTCCTGGGCGGCCTCGAGGATGTTCGAGATCGGCACCTGCTTGCCGAGGTCGACGACGGTGTAGCCGTTGTTCGTGAGGATCGTGTTGACGAGCGACTTGCCGATGTCGTGCACGTCGCCGAAGACCGTCGCGATGACGACGGTGCCCTTCGTGTAGCCCTCGACCTTGTCGAGGTAGTCCTCCAGCCGCGCCACCGCGCGCTTCATGACCGTCGCCGACTGGAGCACGAACGGCAGGATCAGCTCGCCCGCCCCGAACTTGTCGCCGACCTCCTTCATCGCGGGCAGCAGCACGTCGTTGAGCGTCGGCACCGCGCCGATCTTGTCGACGCTGCGGTCGATCCAGTCCTCGACGCCCTCCTTCTTGCGGCGCAGGATGTGGAAGTGCAGCGCCTCCTCGGGCTCCATGCCCTCGGTCGGATCGGCCTTCTCGTCCTCGGCCTCCTCGGACTGCGACTCGAAGTGCGCGATGAAGAGCTCCAGCGCGTCCTCGCGCCGGTTGAAGACGAGGTCGTCGGCGAGCTTGCGCTCGGCCTCGCCGATCTCGCTGTAGGGCGTGATGTGGTTCGGGTTGACCATCGCGAGGTCCAGGCCGGCCTCGACGCAGTGGTGCAGGAACACGGAGTTCAGGACGGCGCGCGCCTTCGGCGAGACGCCGAAGGAGACGTTCGAGACGCCGAGCGACGTCTTGACCATCGGGATGTGCTCCTTGATGGCGCGGATCCCCTCGATCGTCTCGACCGCCGACGGCCGCCACTCCTCGTCGCCGGTCGTCAGCGTGAACGTCAGGCAGTCGAAGATCAGCGACTCGGGGTCGAGCCCGTGCTCGTCGCAGCACAGCTCCTTCAGGCGGCGGGCGATCTCGAGCTTGCGCTCGGCGGTCTTCGCCATGCCGACCTCGTCGATCGTCAGCGCGATGAGACAGGCGCCGTGGGCGAGCGCGATCGGCACGACGCGGTCGAGCTTGTCGCGGCCCGCCTCGAGGTTGATCGAGTTGACGATCGCGCGTCCGGGGATCTGCTCGAGCGCGGACTCGATGACCTCCGGCTCGGTCGAGTCGACCTGGATCGGCGCGGGCTGGGAGAGCGAGACGCGCTCGGCCACGCGGCGCATCTGCTCGTCCTCGTCCTCGCGCTCGGTGAGCGCGACGCACAGGTCGAGCACGTGCGCGCCGCCCTCGACCTGGTCCTCGGCGATCTGCGTCAGTCCGTCGTAGTCGTCGGCGAGCAGCAGCTCCTTGGCGCGCCGCGAGCCCTGCGAGTTCACGCGCTCGCCGACCATCGTCGGCCGCGGCTCCTGCACGAGCGGCGTCGCCGAGATCATCGAGCTGACGTGCACGGCGCGAGGGACCGGCCGCGGCTTGACGCGGCGGCCCGTGATGCCGTCGGCGAGCGCGCGGATGTGGTCCGGCGTCGTGCCGCAGCAGCCGCCGACGATGCTCACGTCGTAGCGCTCGACGAACTCGACGAGCGTCTTGGCCAGCTGGTCGGGGCCTTCGGGGAAGATCGTCTCGCCGTTCGGGCCCTGGATCGGGATGCCGGCGTTCGGGACGCAGGCCACCGGCACGGGCGAGAACTCGCCGAGGAAGCGGATCGCGTCGCGCATGTCCTCCGGCCCGGTCGAGCAGTTCAGGCCGATCGCCGTCACGTCCAGCGCCTCGAGCGTCGCCAGCACCGCCGAGATGTCGGTGCCCAGGAGCATCTTGCCGCCGTTGGGCAGCAGCGACACATGGGTCTGGATCGGCAGCTCCCGGCCCGTGTGCTTCATCGCCTCGCGGGCGCCGAAGATCGCGGCCTTGACCTCGAGGATGTCCTGCGCGGTCTCGATGAGGATGACGTCGACGCCGCCGTCGATGAGCCCGACGCACTGCTCGCTGAACGTGTCGACGAGCGTGCGGAAGGAGATGTTGCCCAGCGTCGGATCGTCGGAGGCGGGCAGGAAGCCGGTCGGCCCGACCGACCCCGCGACGAAGCGCTCCTCGCCGGCCGCGCGCCGCGCGATCTCCGCGGCGGCGCGGTTGATCTCGACCGTCTCGTCGCCGAGGCCCCACTCGTCGAGCTTCAACCGGCTGGCCTGAAACGTGCCGGTCTGCAGCGCGTCGGCGCCGGCCTCGAGGAACGACGTGTGGATGCCCTCGATGACGTCGGGGCGGTTGAGGACGAGCGCCTCGTGCGCGCGCCCGGGCAGCTTGTAGTCGTGCTCGAGTGAGAGGTCGAGCTGTTCGAGCGTCGCCCCCATACCGCCCTCGAAGAGGACGACATGCGTGCGGATCGCAGACCGGTAATCGCGCATGGAAGCACCGATGCTAGGCCACCGGCGACCGTAACTTCGCGCGCTTGCGGTCTTTCTATCGACTGTTATCGCGGGGTCTTAGAACAAGCATCGACTGCCGCTCACCGGACGAGCATGTCGAACAGGTGCTCGAGGGTCGCGGCCGGATCGTCCGTCATGCCCGTGTGCACCTCCGACGGCTGGATGATCGTCGAGGACGGCGCGACGAGCCAGCCGAATCGCTCGGATGGCGGCAGCGCGCCGAGCGCGCCGGCCGCGGGGTCTCCGCGGACGACATCCTGCAGCGCGCTCAGGCGCGAGCGCACCGGCGCGGGATCGAGGTCGGGTGCCAGCGCGGCGAGCCGCGCCTCGTCGACGTGCGCGCGCAGGTCGAGGAAGTCGTGCTGCCGGCAGAACAGCGCGACGCCGGCGTTCAGGCACTCGCCGCGCTCGACGTGCGGCACGATCCGCAGCAGCGCGTAGGCAAACGGCTTGCGGGCGCGGTCATCGACGGGCACGTTCGGCCTCCTGCACGAAGGGGCGCGGCGCGGCGAGCCGCTGGACGAGGAAGTGGGCGATGTCGCCGCGGCGCGAGGCGGGGTTCACGCCGAGCCACGCGTCCGGCACCGCCGCGACTGCGCCGCCGACCGCGGAGACCGCCCGCTGCGCAAGCCGTTCGTCGGCTTCCCCGATCGGTCCGGCGAGATCGAGCAGCACGTGCTCGGCGAGCATCGGCACCGGCGCCTGAGCGGTGTCGGCGAGCCGGCCGCCGTGCTGGCGGAAGAACGCCGCGCCATGGTCGATGAGCCACGTGCGCCCGCCCCAGACGAGCAGGTTCGGGTTGCGATGCGTGCGGTCGACGTTCGTCACGAGCGTGTCGAACCACACCACGTCGGCCGCGAAGTGCGGATCGACGGGCGGGTCGGCCGGGAGCGCGAACGGCAGGGCGCCGGGGAGGAAGTCCATCCCGAGGTTCGGCCCGGGGCTCGCCGCGAGCAGATCCTGGATCTCGGCATCCGGCTCGGCCGGGGCGAGCTCGGCGTCGATGTCGACGACCGCCAGCTCGGGCACCGGCAGGCCGAGCGCGCGCGCGAGCTCGCCGGCCACGACCTCCGCCACGAGCGCCGCCTCGCCCTGTCCGGCGCCGCGGAACTTCGTGACGTACATCCCGTCGTCGTCGGCCTCGACGAGCCCCGGCAACGACCCGCCCTCGCGCAGCGCGGTGACATAGCGCGTCGCGACGACGCTGCGCAGGGGCTCGATCACCGGCGCAGTCTTACCACGGGCGAGCGGTCGTCCGAGGACCGCTCAGCGCGCGTCGAGGTGCGCTTCGAGCGCCTCGGTGTGGCGGCGCTCGAGCGTACGGACGCGCTGGAGCCACGGCGAGGCGACCTGGTGGGCGCGCCCGGCGTCCTCTCCCTCGGTCGCGCCGGCGAGCGCGCGCCAGGCGTCGGAGAGGTCGTCGCAGATGAGCGCCGCCTGCCCGAGCTGCGGTGAGCCGAGCAGCGCCGCCGCGTCGTGGAGGAAGCGCGCCTGCAGCGAGCGGTACAGCGCGCCGCCCGTGCCGGCATGGCGGACCCGGAAGCGCAGCCCGGCCAGCGTCTCGCCGAGGCGTGGACCCGCCAGCTCGGGCAGCATCGGCCACGCGTCGGCGAGCGCATCGGCGCCCGCCAGCCCCGTGTGGACGTAGGGGTACACCGGACCGCTGCTGGCGCCGCGCATGTGGCGCACGGACCGGCGCAGCGCAGCCGTGACCGCGTCGCGCGGATCGGCGAGCTTGGCCGACGGGCGCAGGCGCAGCAGCGCGTGACGCACCGGCTCGGCGCCCCAGTCCGACGCGCGCGCACGGGCGAGCGCGGGAAGCGAGCAGCGCTGCGGCTCGGGGAAGGTGCCGTCGGCGATCCACGCGACGTCGGTGTCGATGTCATACCCGCTGACGACGACGGCGTGCCGCGTGTCGTGGCGCGTGCCGTCGCGGTAGTCGAGCTCGCTGAGATCCGCGCGCACGAGCGCCGGATGGCCGGCGTCGAGATGGGCACGCAGCAGTTGCCACCCGGTGTCGGGGTCATCCGTCCGGCAGAGGTCGCCGCGCAGGCCGAGATGGCCGCACAGCTCGCCCTCGAGCGACGCGCTGCGGCCCTCGAGATCGAGCACCGGCACGCCGTTGGGGGTGATCCGCACGCGCAGGTCCAGCGCGCCTGAGAGTCCGAAGACCGCGCCCTCGGACAGCGGCTCGGGGGCGTAGGAGAAGCGGTGGTGCTCGAGCAGGTCACGCAGCGCCCCGCTGGCCGCGTGGTCGGCGACGCGGTGCCGGAAGCCCGTGACCCGCACCGGCGCGCAGATGCTCATGGGGCCGACCGCATTCCGGTGTGCTGGACGGCCATGCTCGCTGGGCGTGAGAATCCGATGAACAGTGTTCAACCGCCGCACGGACCTCGCCCCTGACGCACGAGAGCCCCGGGGTAAGCCGGGGCTCTCGCGGTTCGGGGTGATGGGTCGGGGGGCGCTACTTGATGAACAGGATCTCCGAGTACTTCGGCAGCGGCCAGAGGTTGTCGGCCACGAGCTTCTCGAGCTTGTCGGCGACCTCGCGGACCTTGCTCATCGCCGGGATGACGGTGTCGCGCATGTAGGCGGCGAGCTCCGGCCCCTCGAGGCCGGGGTCCTCGTTCGCGGCCTCGAGCTCGCGGATCGCCGCGTGGAACTCGCCGACGAGCGGGGCGAACTCGTCGATGAGGCCCTCGCGCTGGCTCGCGAGCAGCTCGTTGAGGTGCCGTACCGCGGCCGGCAGCAGCATCGTGCGGGCGATCGACGAGGCGGTCTCGGCCTCGATGTTCGCCTTGACGATGTACTGCTCGGTCATCACCTCGGCGCGCGCCTCGAGCTCGCGCTCGGACAGCACGCCGTAGCGCTCCATCACGCCGACCGTCTGCTCGTTCGTGATCCATGGCAGCGCATCGACCGTGCTCGAGAGGTTCTCCAGGCCGCGGGATGCGGCCTCCTCGTACCACTCGTCGGCGTAGTTGTCGCCGCCGAAGACGATCTGCTGGTTGGCCGCGTACGTGTCCTTGACGATGTCGATGACCGCCTCCGGCAGCGACGCGCCGCCGGAGAGCTTGGCCTCGAGCGCATCGCCGAGATCGTCGATCGCCTCCGCCGCGATCGTGTTCAGCACCGTGTTGGGCAGGCCGAGCGAGGAGCTCGAGCCGAGCGTGCGGAACTCGAACTTGTTGCCGGTGAACGCGAACGGCGAGGTCCGGTTGCGATCGCCGCCGTGCATCGGCAGCGGCGGCAGCACGGGGGTGCCGAGCCCGAGGAAGCCGTTGTTGGACTCCGCGACCGCCTCTCCCGCGGCGATCGTGTCGAAGACCCGCTCCAGCTCGCCGCCGAGGAAGATCGAGATGATCGCCGGCGGCGCCTCGTTGGCCCCGAGCCGGTGGTCCTGACCGAGGTTCGCGACCGACGCGCGCAGCAGCGCCTGATGCTTGTTGACCGCCGCGATGACTGCCGAGCAGAAGAACAGGAACTGCAGGTTCTCCGCCGGCGTGTCGCCCGGCTCGAGCAGGTTGTCGCCCGTGTCGGTCCCCATCGACCAGTTGTTGTGCTTGCCCGATCCGTTGACGCCCGCGAACGGCTTCTCGTGCAGCAGGCACACGAGGCCGTAGCGTCGCGCGATGTTCTGCAGGAGCTGCATCGTGAGCTGCTGGTGGTCACAGCCGACGTTGGAGTTCTCGTAGATCGGCGCGATCTCGTACTGGTTCGGCGCGACCTCGTTGTGGCGCGTCTTGACGGGCACGCCGAGCTTCGTGAGCTCGCGCTCGGTCTCCATCATGCAGGCCAGGATCCGCTCGGGAATCGACCCGAAGTAGTGCTCGTCGAGCTCGTGGCCCTTGGGCGGCTTGGCGCCGAAGAGCGTCCGGCCGGTCGTCACGAGGTCGGGGCGCTCGTAGTAGTACTGCTCGTCGATCAGGAAGTACTCCTGCTCGGGCCCGACCGTCGTGAACACGCGCGAGGCTTCCTCGTCGCCGAGCAGCCGCAGCGCGCGCACCGCGGACTTCGACAGCGCGTCCATCGAGCGCAGCAGCGGGATCTTGTGGTCGAGCGCCTCGCCCGTCCACGACGCGAACGCGGTCGGGATGCAGAGCAGCGCGCCGTTCGGGTTCTCCAGGATGAACGCGGGCGACGACGGGTCCCACGCGGTGTAGCCGCGGGCCTCGAAGGTCGAGCGGATGCCGCCCGACGGGAACGAGGACGCGTCCGGCTCGCCCTGGATCAGCTCCTTGCCGGAGAACTCGGCGATCGCCGCGCCGTCACCGGTCGGGCCGTAGAACGAGTCGTGCTTCTCGGCGGTCGAGCCGGTCAGCGGCTGGAACCAGTGGGTGAAGTGCGTCGCGCCCTTCTCCATCGCCCACTCCTTCATCGCGGAGGCGACGGCGTCGGCGAGGATCGGGTCGAGCGGGAGCCCCTGGTCGAGCGTCTCCTGGAGGCGCTTGAAGATCTCCGACGGGACGCGCTGGCGCTGGACCGACGGCGAGAAGACGTTGGCGCCGAAGATCTGGTTGGCGGGGACCGTCAGGTCGGGCGCGCCCAGTGCGCCCCCGTTGGGGCTCCACTGCGCGGCGGTGACGTTCTGCGTGCGGGTTCTGGGCATGCGCGCCAGCCTAGTAACAGCACGCGCGCGAGCCTTTGTACAGGTGGCCAAACATCGCCGTTTTGCGTTCGCCCAGGTAAGCGGAATCCCGGAGTTTGCGGGCGAATCGACCGTTGGGAGAAACGGCAGGGGAGATGTTTCGACACCGGTCCAATGAAGCTGGGACGGGTGCGCCGGACACTGGTCCTCGCTCCCTTACGACCGAGGAGGTTGTTGTCTTGCGACGTTCGTGGCTGGCCCGGGGTTCCCTGCTGGGGCTCGTGGCTGCTCTGGCAGTTCCGGCGGTCGCCTCCGCCGATTCCCTCGACGCCG
>JBOGYT010000053.1:0-10153 GCA_050696955.1 Solirubrobacteraceae bacterium
GCTGCTGCGCGGCGACGCGATCGACGCCGCCGCGCTGCGCGCCGGCGCGCTCGCGCAGACGCAGGAGCTCGCCGTCGCGTTCGCGGACCTCGTCGGCTTCACGTGGCTCGGAGGTCAGGTGGCGCCCGACGAGCTCGGACGCGTCGCGCGGCGCCTCGAGGAGGTGGCGGCCGAGGTCATCCGCCCACCGGTGCGGCTCGTCAAGACGATCGGCGACGCCGTCCTGCTCATCTCCCCCGAGCCCGGCGCGCTCGTCGAGAGCGCGCTCGCGCTCGTCGCGGCCGCCGAGGCGCAGGCGCAGGACGAGGGCTTCCCGCAGCTGCGCGCCGGCGTCGCGCTGGGCGAGACGCAGGAGCACGGCGGCGACGTGTACGGCCACGCGGTGAATCTCGCCAGCCGGCTCACCGCGATCGCCCGGCCCGGCAGCGTGCTGACCGACAGGCGCGTGCGCGATGCGCTGCGCGAGGAGTTTCGGTGGTCGTTCGCCGGCGAGCGGCGGATCAAGGGGATCGGCGAGGAGCTGCGGCTCTACCGGGCGCGGCTGCCGGAGCCGGACTCATCACACGTGGAGTGAGAAACGGCGTACAGTCGTCTCATGGAGGTGGGGACCTTCGAAGATCCGGTCGGTGGGCCCGAACTGCCGCTCTCCCAGGGCGCGACGAGCGTGCCGGACCGCGCCACCTTCGAGACGCTCGCGCGCCGCGACGACGTGCCCGGCCAGATCGCGGCGGAGGAGATGAAGCTCCTCATCCTCGGGGTCGACACGCCGCAGCCGCGGCTCTACTTCCTCAACACGCAGACCTACTCCTACCACTACGCCTTCGCCAGCGAGGCGCTCGACATCGGCATCTCGCTGGCGCAGTTCAACGCGCAGACGTACTTCCGCGACGACCGCTCGAACCTCGCCGGGACGATCATCGCCCACGACCGCTTCCAGCCCGCCGGCGGCGCTGAGCAGGGCCTCTACGCGCTCGAGTTCTGGCCGACCGATCCGGTGCGCGCGCCGCACATCGGCCTCGCCTTCGACCTCGTGCGGGCGGCGATGGCGTTCGCGGCCGACAAGCTCGCCTATCACCCCGCGGGCGACACGCAGGAGGCGCTGTTGCGCACCGACGAGGCGGCGCTGCGCGACCTCGGCGTGCGCTCCGTGTCGACCGGCGAGCTCTTCGCGAACGTCTCGTACGTCGCGCTGAACCCGGGCGAGGGCTACGGCGTCCTCACCGCCGTCGACCCGACGACCGGCCGCCCGCCGACGATCCGCGACGTCGCGCTGTTCAGCACGCTGCCCAACGACCTCGGCCACGTCGCCGGCGTCATCAGCGCGACGCCGCAGACGCCGTTGTCGCACATCAACCTCAAGGCCAAGCAGAACGACACGCCCAACGCGTATGTCCGCGACGCGGCGACCGACGCCCGGATCGCGCCGCTCGTCGGCCAGGTCGTGCGTTACGAGGTCGGGCCGGAGGACTTCGAGCTGGCGCTCGCCACGCCGGACGAGGTCGCGGCGTGGCTGCAGCGGATCCGCCCGTCGCAGCCGCAGACGCCGCCGCGCGACCTCAGCGTCACCGAGATCGTCGACCTCGACGCGATCGGCCACGGCGCGATCGAGAGCGTCGGCGCGAAGGCGGCGAACGTCGCCGAGCTGCGGCGGATGCTCGCGCCCGGCGTCGCCCCCGACGGCTACGCGATCCCGTTCTCGTTCTACGACCGCTTCATGAGCGAGAACGGCTTCTACGACCGCGCGCGGGCGCTGATCGCCACTCCCGAGATCCACGCCGATCCGGTCCGGCGCGAGGCGGCGCTCGCGCAGCTGCGCGCGGACATCGAGGACGGCGACGTGCCCGACGACCTCCGGGACGCGCTCGCCGAGCTGCACGCGCGCTTCGAGCCCGGGGTTCCGATCCGCTGTCGCTCGTCGACGAACAACGAGGACCTCGCCGGCTTCAACGGCGCCGGCCTGTACGACTCGTTCACGCATCGCCCCGACGAGGGCAAGCTCTCGAAGACCGTCCGCCAGGTATGGGCGTCGCTGTGGAACTTCCGCGCCTTCGACGAGCGCGACTTTCACCGCATCGACCACCTCGCGGCGGCGATGGGCGTCCTCGTCCACGTGAACTTCGACGACGAGCTCGCCAACGGGGTCGCGGTGACGAAGAACCCGTACGACCCGAACTGGCCGGGCTTCTACGTGAACGTCCAGCTCGGCGAGTCGCTCGTCACGAACCCCGACCCGAACGCGACCCCCGACGAGCTGCTCATCTCGGCGATCGGGCCGCAGGGCGAATACGAGACCCAGTACATCCGCCGCTCGTCGCTGACGACCGACGGCCAGCCGGTCATGAACGCCGATCAGATCGCGGCGCTCACCGATGTCATGGAGACGATCCAGGCGCGCTTCAAGGTCATCTACGAGGCGCAGGACGACCCGGCGTTCGCGATGGACATCGAGTTCAAGATCGACGCGGCCGGCAAGCTCGCGGTCAAGCAGGCGCGGCCGTGGGTCGACTGACGTCGCCGGCGCTCGCCGCCGATCCTGGCTGCTGACGGGCCTAGGATGCGGCCCCATGAGGGTCTCGACGTGGCTCCGGATGCGCCGCCGGATGCTCGCGACGACGTTCTGCGCCGTTGTCGCCGCGATCGCCGTCGGCGCCGTGATCGGGTTCGCCGGCGCCTCGCTGCTGAGCGACGACGGCGCATCCACGACCGACGCGGACGACGACGAGGAGGTCACCGTCCGGATCGTCTCGGCGATCCTGCATCCCGCGGGGACCGCGCGCGGGCGCAGTCGCCAGCGCGCCCGCCTGAGCGTCCACGCGCGCGTGACGAACGGCGGCGCGCGCGCCGTCAGATTCCCGCCCCCGCGCCTGGAGACCGGCACGACGCTGCTCGCTGTCGACGCGCACGCCGGGGCGGCGGCGGGCGCGCTGTTGCGACCGGTGCCGGCGCGGTCCACCGCCGACGGCGTCCTGCGCTACGAAGCGGCCGGCGCGGTCACCCGGCGGCTGACCTCCGGGCGCCGGGCCGTCTTGCGCATCGCCGGTCGATCCATCCGTCTGCAGCTCACGCTCGGCAGCCCGGCGCGACGCGCACGATGATCCGGCCGCTGCCGGGCACAGCGCTATCGTGCCCGCAGGAGCTATGAACAGCGGGAACGTCGAAGAGTCCGGTCTGCGCGAGTTCCTGCAGGTGCTCGGGCGCCGGCTCCCGATCGTGCTGGCCGCCGTCGTGATCGTCCCGGCCGCCGCGCTCGCCTTCTCGCTGGGCGCCGAGAAGCAGTACACCGCGACGGCGAAGCTGCTGTTCCGCGACCCCGGGTTCGATCAGAAGGTGTTCGGCTCGTCGGTGCTCGCTCCGTCCGCGGACCCGGCGCGCGAGGCGGCGACGAACGTCGGACTGGTCTCGCTGGACACCATCTCCGCGCGCGCAGCGCGGGCGCTCCGGGACGCGAACCTGACCCCGTCGCAGATCCGCGACAAGGTCAAGGTGGCGGCGGAGGGCCAGTCGAACGTCATCTCGGTCAGGGCGACCGACCCGAGCCCGTCGTTCGCGGCGCGCCTGGCGAACACGATCGCCCGCCAGTACATCGTCTTTCGCCGCGACGCCGATCGCTCGAAGATCAACGAGGCGGTGGCGCTCGTGCGCGGGCAGCTCGCCACGCTGCGCCCCGCGCAGCGGGCCGGGCCCGAGGGCCGCGCGATCAAGGCCCAGGTCGATCAGCTCAAGCTGCTGGCGTCGCTTCAGACGGGCAACGCGGAGCTCGTCCAGCCGGCCCGGCCGCCGCGCAGCGCCTCCTCGCCCAAGCCGGTGCGCAACACGTTGCTCGGGCTGCTTGTGGGCATCGCGATCGGGGTCGGCCTCGCCGTGCTGCTCGACCGGCTCGACCGCCGCCTGCGCCATCGCAGCGACGCCGAGGCGATCCTCGAGCGCCCGGTGCTCGGAACGATCCCGGAGAGCCGGGCGCTGCACGACGACGGCGGCGCCGCGCTGCACCTCTCAGGGCCCGAGGGCGAGGCGTTCCGGACGCTGCGGACGAACCTGCGCTACTTCGACCTCGACCGTGACGCGCGCTCGCTGCTGGTCACGTCCTGCGCTCCGGGCGACGGCAAGAGCACGGTCGCCCGGTACCTCGCCGCCACCGCCGCCGCGAGCAACGTCCGCGTCATCCTGGTCGAGGCCGACCTGCGGCGCCCGACGCTCAACGAGGTCTTCCCGGCGCTGCGCACGCCGGGACTGAGCGATGCGCTGTCCGGCCAGGCGGCGCCGCTCGACCTCGTCCAGACGCTTGCGCTGGAGATCGTCGGGCGGTCGTCGGACCTCACGCTCGACGTCATCGTCGCCGGACCGCTGCCCCCGAACCCGACCGACCTGCTCGAGTCCGAACGGATGAGCGAGCTCCTGATCGCGCTCGAGCGGCGCTACGAGCTCGTCGTGATCGACAGCTCGCCGGTCACCGTCGTGCCCGACTCGATCCCGATGCTCGGCCGCGTCGGCGGCGTGCTGATCGTCGTGCGCGACGCGAAGAGCACGCGCGCCGCCGCGCGCAACCTGCGCAAGCAGCTCGACAACCTCGGCATCACCCCGCTGGGCATCGTCATCAACGGCGCGCCGCTCTACGGCGAGGGCGCGTACTACTACGGGTACTACGGCTACACGCCGCCGGAGGAGCCGGCTCCGGGGCCGGGGCAGGACGGCTCGAGCAACGGGGCGCGGCCGCGACGCTGGCCGGGTCGCTCCCGCCGCAGCAAGAGCCGAGTCGAGTGAGCTGACCTTCAGCCGCGCAGCGGCTGCTCGCCCGCGATGCGGGCGACGTGGACGGCACGGGCGCAGACCGCGAGCGTCACCGCCAGGGCGAGCATGCCGAAGGTGCTGATGAGGTAGGGATTGGTCGCGCCGGCGACGACGAGGCCGCTGATCCCGCCGACGCCACCGGCGGCCAGTGCGCGCTCGTCACGCGGCAATCGGCCCATCGCGCGCACCGCTCGCAGCGCCGCCAGCAGCGGCACCCCGAGGATCAGCGCGAGCCCGATGATCCCGTTCTGAAACAGGATCGCGTGGTACGTGAGCTCGAAGGAGAACGGCTGCGCTGCGCTGCGAACGTAGCCCGAGGGGAGCGTCGCGCCCAGGCCGCTGCCGAGCAGCGGTCGCTCCTTCCACGCGTCCAGCAGCTGCGGCGCCTGCTGCACGCGCTGCTGGATCGACAGGTCCGTGCGGTCGCCCTTCAGGAAGGCCGTCGCGCGGGGATCGATCGAGGTGAAGAACAGCAGCCCCGCGATGAGGCCCACCAGCACGATCGGCCAGCCCGACCCCATGCGCCACGACAGCGCCGCGATGACGACGAGCACGATGAGCACCCCGATCGTGAGCCCGCGCGTGTGGATGGGATACAGCGTCGAGATCGCGAACAGCAGCGCGATCAGCAGCCAGCGGCGCTGCCGGCGCGCGAACCCGCCGGCTCCCAGTGCCAGACCCATGAGCACGCCGATGGCGGGGACGAGGAGGATCTGATTGGAGAAGAACATGCGCCCGAGCCCCTCGCCCGGCGCCTCGACGATGCCCGCCAGCGGCCCGAGCTTCGACGGCGCCGTGGCGTCCGCCGAGACTCGCGTGGCGCCGATGTCGACGCCGAGCCGGTGGTAGAGGATGTACAGCACCCACGTCAGCGCGCAGAGCCCGAGGACCGGAACGACCCACAGCCCGAGCCCTCGCCGTCCGTCCCCGCGCAGCATCGTGTCCGCCAGCGGGAAGTAGATCAGCAGGTAGACGAAGCGACTCGCGTGCTCGATCGTCAGCTCCGCGGGCGACGGCTCGAGGCCCGCGTACGGGTGGTCGTAGAACGTCGCGACCATCGACCACACGACCGGCACGCCGATCGCCACGACCGCGACGGGGACCGCCAACGGGATCCGCTTGGCGCTGCGGTGCGGGTACCACAGCACGAGCGCCAGCCCGAGCAAAAACGGCTTGAACGGCAGCGGCCCGATCGTGATCGGGTCGATCGTGGTGAACGTCGTCCAGGCCACGAACAGGTACGTCGCCCACATCCCGCGCTGCGGCGCCAGGGAGCGGAGGGTCACCGGTGCCAGTGCGGTCGCCGTCATGGATCGGTCCTACGCGGCGGCGGGCGCGTAGATCTCCTCGATGTACCCGGGCCGAACCCACGACCGGTCGCGGCGCAGCCGCACGAACCCGCCGGCCTGCTCGACCAGGCGCGCCACGATGCCCAGCTCATCGCCGAGGTACTCGCGCGCGCTCTCGTGATTGCAGCTGAAGAAGATCCCGTCGCAGGTGCCCCTCGCCCAGGCGAGGTACGCCAGCGCGGCAGCCGCCGGCATCTCGGGCATGCTGTCCTTGTTGACGAGCACGTCGTAGGGAGTCTGCACGTCGTCCAGCGCGGTGGTCGGCACGATCGCGACCCGCGCCGGGTCCTCGCCGAACAGCGACACCTGCGGTTCGCCCAGCGCCTTGGAGAGGAAGTACCCCTGCAACACGCAGACGATCGGCAGGTCGACGATCGTGTAGCGGCTGGGGTCGCTCGCGCCGCGCAGGAACCAGTAGGCCATCGCGCCGTAGCCGCCGCCGATCTCGACGATCCGCGGGGCCCGCGAGGCGTCCGGCAGGTGCGCCCGCAGCGCCTGCTCGACGCGCGCGGCGGCGTAGATCTGCTCGGCGGAGTCGATCGTCAGCAACCGCCCGTGGACCAACGTTCCGGGGGCGGCTCCGACGTCGGGGAAGTCGATCGAGTACCCGAGCCGCGCCTCGACGCGCTCGACGAGCTCGCCCAGGCCGTCGTCGAGCGCGGGATTGCCGCGTCCCCGCTCGGCGCCCTGGACGGCCAGCTCGCCGAGCGCCTCGGCCAGCGAGATCAGACCGTCGAGCGACTTCACGCGCCAGATGCGGGCCCCGAGCCGCGACCGGCTGTGATCGAGCAGCGCGCCGGCCGCCAGCCCGTGCACGAACGGGCGGCGAAACATCGACGCCAGCGCAAGCGCCAGCGCGGGCGCGTCGCGCGCGTCGAGGGTCCGCGCGAGCCCGCGCTGATGGTGCTCGTAGATCCACGACCAGACGCCGCCGACCTGATCCTCGCCGGCGCCGTGGCTGCGCGCGGCGCCGTAGGCGTCGACGAGGCGCTCGCACAGCGCCACGTCCGCGTCGCCGACCGGATGCGGCGGGCGCTCCTCGATGGGCTGGTGCGCCACCCCGCATGAGCGCAGGTGCAGCTCGCGGTGGCGAGTGCTCTTCAGCAGCCGCCAGTTGTAGGGCGTCACGCCGACGCGACTGCCCGCGCTGACGAGCGCATGCGACAACGGCGTTCGCTGCGCCGGCTCGCCGAACAGACGGCTCGTGAGGCTCACGTGACCACGCCTCGCCCCGGCCTCAGCCGCGCACCGCGGTGAGCGCGAGGGACGGGCCGTGAGGGTGGGCCGTCCGTTCGAAGCCGACCTCGATCTCACGCCAGCCGAAGTGCTCCAGCGCGCCCATGAGATCGTCGCGCGTCAGCCAGTTGGAGTGCCGCTGGTTGCCGCCGTAGAAGCCGACGAGCCTGCGCCCGACGCCGTAGTCGAAGCGCTGGCGGGCGTGCGCGAAGCCGCGCGTGACGGCCGCTTGCGGCTCGCCGGCGAAGTGGCGGCGAAACAGCGCAGGCAGCTGCGCGATGCGCTCCGCGTCGTAGTACTGCGTCCACAGCGCCAGCCGGCGCCCCCGCTCGGCCGTCAGCGCGATGAGCTCGACGGGATCGACCATGTGGTACAGCACGCCCTGTGCGAGGACGAGGTCGTACTCGTCGGGCTCGGACTGCAGCATCGCGACGAAGTCGCCCAGCCGGAAGTCCGCGGCGTCCATGCGCAGCAGGTTCTTGACGACGAGGCATCTGAGCACGTGGCGAGGGTTGCCCTCGACCGCCACGACGCGCTCGGCGCCGGCCTGCAGCGCCATGTACGTGTGGCCGCCCTCGAGCGGTCCGAGCTCCAGCACGGACTGCCCGTCCAGCGGCCCGAAGCGCTCGAGGCTCCAGCGGATGCGCTCGTCCTCGAAGAGCCCCATCTCGCCGGCGCGCAGCCCGTCGTGCGGCGGCGGCAGCCGCGACGCCCACTCCCCCGCGAAGACGTCGAGCATCGCCTGAGCGGACGGCGGCCCATCGACGTGTGCGCTTCCCCGCGCGGCGATCCGCGGGCTGCGCAGCGTGTCGACGACGCGACGGACGGGCGCCCGCAGCGAGTTCGTCGACGGCAGCGCTCGCATCGCACCGAACATAACGCTATGTCTCCGCAGACGCCGCACGCGGCGCCCCGTGCACGCGCTCGGCATTGGCGTCGCCGAGCCGGTACCCGAGCCGCTGCGCCGGCCGCTCGACGACGCGATAGAAGAGCAGCGTGGTCAGCGCGATCGGTGGCAGCGCGCAGGCGGCGAGCAGGGGCAGCGACGGCCGGCCCCCGAGCGCGAACGCCGCGGCGACGATGATCGGCTCGTGGATGAGATAGAGGCTGAAGGAGCGCCGGCCGACGAACTGCATCGGCGGCGTCCGCAGCCAGCGCGCGAACGGGCCGGGGGCCATCGCGGTCGCGACGAGCCCGAGCGCGCCGAGCGTCACCATCCCGAGCGCCGGACCGTGCCAGCGGCCGCCCGGCAACCAGTGGCTCGCCGTCAGCAGGATCGGGCTCGCCGCGAGCGCCAGGGCGTAGACGCGGTTGTCGGCGAGCGCCGCCGTCACCCGCTCGCGGCGGAACGCGAGCAGCGTGCCGAGCATGAAGGCGACGATGAAGCGCAGGACGTCGAACTCCGGCCCGGCGACGACGACCGCCAGCAGCGAGGCGGCCGCCACGAGAGACCACGGCAAGCGCCTGGCGCAGAGCAGGAACAGCGGCAGCGCCAGCGAGTACGCAACCTCCCAGCGCAGCGTCCACAGGACGGTCGAGTAGTAGTAGTCACCAGCGCCGAGGAGCAGCACGATCTCCTTGGCCGTCGCCGACGCCGACCAGTCGGTGACGTGGAGGTCGAGCCACTCCGTCGCGCCGGCGATGTGCTCGTGCGCGACGGCCTCGTGCAGCAGTCCGGCGAGGACGAGCGACGCCCACACGGGCACGTAGAGACGCACGAGCCGGGTGGGGTAGTAGCGCGCCGCGTCGAAGCGCTCACCGTCCGCCACCGCCAGCGAGAGCACGAGCCCGCTGAGGACGAAGAACATGATCACCCACTCCTGATCAGCCCACAGGATGTGCAGCGGCGTCTCGGCGAACAGCCAGTCGCCGCCGGTCAGCGGCTGCGCGTCGTCGAAGAACTGCGAGGCGAGCGCCGCGTTGGTTGCCACCACCATGTGGCTGACGACGACGAGCATCGCCCCCAGACCGCGCAGCCCGTCGAGCGCGCGCAGTCTCGGCGGGTGTGCGGGCGCAGCCGTGGCCATGCTAGTGCTCCCTCCAGCAAGTCCTCGCACGCTTGGATCGGTCGCTGATCGACGCCTGGCGTCGTCCTCGCTCGGGGCAATGCCCGGGGCATTGCACCGTCCCTGCGTCCTCGCCAGCCGCCGCCAGCGGCGGCCCAAGCGCACGACGACTGACCGGAGGAAGCACTAGGCGGAGTCCCGCAAGCGCACGATGTCGCTCCCGCGCAGCAGCGCGACCGCGCCGCGGGCCGCGTCGAGGTAGATCCGCGCTCCCGCCCGGTCCCGCCACGATCGCGGCGCGGCCCGCGCGAGGCTGACGACGAGCATCGCCAGAGCGACCGCGGCGCGGCCGGAGCGCGAGAAGTACGTGCCGGAGTACAGCAGCACGCCGTAGAAGTAGCGCGCGTGGCCCTGCGGCGTGCTCAGTCGCCGCGCGGTCGCTCCGCCGACGTGGCGAAACGCTGCCGCCGGCGCGTACAGGGAGCGCCCGTGCCGCGCGAGGCGGCGCGAGAGGTCGACGTCCTCGTACCAGAACCAGTAGCGCTCGTCCCAGCCGCCGATCCGCGCGATGACCGCGCGGCGGACGAGCAGGCACGCCCCCGCGGGCTGGTGGACCTCGACGGTCGCGTGATCGTCGAGCGGATGGCGGAGATGTCCGCCGGTCAGGGGGTTGCGCGGCCACAGCCGCTCGAGGCCGAACAGGCGCGCGACGATGGTCGCGGGCGTCGGGAGCGCCCGCGGGCGGTAGCGGTCCTGCGTGACGCGGTCGGGGCC
>JBOGYT010000054.1:0-13836 GCA_050696955.1 Solirubrobacteraceae bacterium
ACGGTGCGCAGGGCGCGGTCGGTGCCCGGCGCACGGCGCGCCGCGGCGGCGACGCTCTTCACGCGCAACCGCGTCCGCTTGCGCGTCTCCTCCGCCGAGCGCTCGACGAGCCCCTCGAGCTCGGCCAGCGCGTCCTGCGTCTGGCGGCGCCCGATCTGGATGAGGACCTGGATGAGCTCCTCGGCGTCCGTGCGGGTCATGCGCCCGCGGCGAACGGCCTCGTCCATCGTCTCCTGAAGGCGATCGCCCGTGATCATCACGCCGCGCGAGAGCAGCTCGCGCACGCTTGCGATCGCCGCGTGCAGGGCGTCCTCGTCCTTCTCCGCAACGGGTGGCGGGGGCGGCGGCGGCTTGCGCGACGCTGCGCGGCCGCCGCTGGCGGCGCCGCGCTTGGGCGACGTCGCCTTCGGCGAGGGCTTCTTGCGCGCCCCCTTCGAAGCGGCCGGCTTGCGGCCTGAAGGCTTGGCGCCACCGGCACCCGAGCCGGACTTGCGGCCCGACGACGCTGACTTCTTCGGCTGCGGCACGAACACCTCCCCGCCGGTTCCGGTTGCGATTTGCAACCTAGCGCAGCAGCAGCTCCAGCAGCGCCTTCTGCACGTGGCGGCGGTTCTCGGCCTGATCCCAGATGCGCTGGCGCGCGCCGTAGAGCAGCTCCTCGGTGATCTCCTCGCCCGGATGCGCGGGCAGGCAGTGCAGCGCGATCGCGCCGGGCGCCGCGAGATCGAGCAGCGCGTCGTCGAGGCGATACGGGGCGAGCGCGGCGCGGCGCTCGTCGGCGGTCTCCTCGTCGCCCATACTGACCCAGACGTCGGCGTAGACCGCATCGGCGCCGGCGACGGCCTCGGCGGGATCCGTCGTGAGCCGCGCCTCGGGCACATCGGCAAGCGTGTAGCCCTCCGGCGACGCGATCGCCACCTCCACGCCCGCGAGCGCACCCACGAGCGCCAGCGAGCGCGCGACGTTGTTGCCGTCGCCGACGTAGGCGAGCTTCAGGCCCTCCAGCCGGCCGAACGTCTCGCGCAGCGTCATGAGGTCCGCGAACGCCTGGCACGGGTGATGGCCGGCCGTCAGCATGTTGAAGACCGGCACCGTCGCCACGGACGCAAGCTCTGCGAGCAGCGCGTCGGGTCCCGTGCGGACGCCGATCGCGGCCATGTGGCGCGACAGGATCCGCGCAGTGTCGGCCACCGACTCGCCGCGCGAGAGCTGCAGCTCGTCGGCGCGCAGCACGACCGGCTGGCCGCCGAGCTCGAAGATCCCCGCCTCGAAGGACAGCCGCGTGCGCGTCGACGGCTTCTCGAAGATGAGCGCGACGCTGCGACCCTCGAGCGCGCGGGACGACAGCGGGGCGGCCTTCAGGGCGTCCGCGCGATCGAGCAGCGCGAGCAGCTCGTCGCGATCGAGCTCGGTCCCGGTCAGCAGATGGCGCGTCAAGCAGGGCAGTCTATGACGCGATGCGGGTCCTGACCTGGAACCTCTTTCACGGCCGATCGGTGCCGCCCACGGGCCGCGATCTGCACGCCCACTTCGCCGCGGTGCTCGCCGGCTGGGATTGGGATGTCGCGCTGCTGCAGGAGGTTCCGCCGTGGTGGGCGCCGCGCCTGGCGCGCGCCTGCGACGCCTACGCCCGCACCGCGTTGACCTCCCGCAACGTGCCGCTGCCGGGACTGCGCCGCCGGCTGGCCGACCGCGCGCCCGACGTCATGAAGTCCGCGGGCGGCGGCGCGAACACGATCCTCGTACGCGGGATGACGATCACCGATCACCGGCGGATCGTGCTGCGGCGCTGGCCGGAGCGGCGCGTGTGTCATGCCGTCGCGCTCGAGGGAGCGCCGCTGTGCGCGAACCTCCACGCGCAGGCGCACTCCGAAGCGCGTGCGCAGGCCGACAGCGCGCGCGCTGGCAGCGCGACGCTCGCCTGGAGCGGCGGCGGGCCGGCGCTGCTCGGCGGCGACTTCAACGTCCGCGCGCCGCGCGCGCCCGGCCTCGAATGGCTCGGCGGTCACGGCGTCGACCACGTGCTCGGTCACGACGTGCGCCCGGGGGACGAGCCGCCGCGGATCCTCGACCACGGCGATCTGTCAGATCACGCGCCGGTGCTCGTCACGATCCTGCCGCGCGAGGTGGTGCGATCGGGCTAGCTAGTGGATTCGTCCGCAAGTCGTGTGGGCTATCCGGTGGATGCGTCGTCGTCTGTGGCGAGGACGCAGGGAGGCAACCGTGCCGGCGGCACGGCGCCGACCGAGGACGACGCCACGGGCGGGGACGCGCCGCCGGGAACCCCGCAGGACTTGCGGACGGGTCCACTAGTCTCAGTGTCCCGCGCCCCAGCGCCCCAACCAGGAGGACTTCATGACCCGTGTGCCCCGTGTCGCCCTCGCGTGCCTCGCGCTCGCGTTCGGCGGCGCGTTCGTCACCGCGTGCGGCGACGACAACGAATCGTCGGCCGACAAGCAGGCCCCGGCACCGGCCGCCACGGAGACGGTGGAGCCGACCGAGACGACCTCGGGCGGCGAGGAGGGGTCGTCGGAGCCCGTCGTCGTCACGATGCAGGGCAACCGCAACGCCCCCGAGGAGATCGACGTCACCGTCGGCCAGAAGATCGAGTGGAACAACGAGGACGGCTACGCGCACAACGTCACCTCCACGTCCGGCGAGAAGATCGAGTCGGGCAACTTCACCGACAGCTTCTCCTACACGCCCGAGAAGGCCGGCACGATCGACTACGTCTGCACGATCCACCAGGGCCAGGGTGGCAAGATCACGGTGAAGTAATCGGTTTCGCCGTCCGGACCCTTACCTCTTCAGCCCGAAGCCCCGCAGCAGGAACAGCGCGCGCTCGCCCACCGAGCCGGGCTTGGGCAGCACGCCGAGCTGGATCGCCGCGTTGTAGAGGTCGAAGAACGCCCGAACGCGCCACAGCCGCGTCCGGGTCTCGTCGAGCTCGCAGTAGAACACGGCGTGCACCACGATCCGCCGGCCGCTGGCCGGGAGGTCCCCGACCTCGCCGCTGTGCGTCGCGAGCAGCCGCACCGGCGCCGCGACGAAGCGGCCGTCCGTCAGCCGCTCGCCGGTGCTCTCCAGGCGGGCGTCGGGGCACGCCGTCCACAGTCGCGCGGCGTGGGCGGCGAGCGCGGCGGGACCCTCCAGCGGCTTGTCGGTCAGCGGGTCCTCGTAGTGCAGGTCAGCGGCACACGTCGCCGCGAATCCGTCGCCGCTGTGATCGGACCACGCTGCCTGGAAGCGGTCGACGAGGCCGGCGTCGTCGCTCACTCGGCGAACTCCGGCATGCCCTGAAGCGGTGAGCTGGCACGGGCATGCGTGCGACGCTCGATGCGTCCGGCGCCGCGGGCCAGGACGCCGGCCTCGATCGCGAGCCGGACCGCCCGCGCCATCGCGACGGGATCCGTCGCGCGGGAGATCGCGCTCGCGCACAGGACGGCGTCGCAGCCGAGCTCCATCGCGAGCGCCGCGTCCGACGCGGTGCCGACGCCGGCGTCGAGGATGACCGGGACGCTGGTCTGCTCGACGATGAGCGTGAGGTTGTGAGGGTTGGCGATTCCCATGCCGCTGCCGATCGGCGAACCGAGCGGCATGACCGCCGCGCAGCCGGCGTCCTCGAGGCGGCGGGCGAGCACCGGGTCGTCGTTCGTGTAGGGCAGCACGACGAAGCCGTCGTCGACGAGCTCCTCGGCGGCGGCGAGCAGCTCGGGCGCGTCGGGCAGGAGCGTGCGCTCGTCGCCGATGACCTCGAGCTTGACCCAGTCGGTCTGCAGCGCCTCGCGCGCGAGCTTCGCGGTGCGGACCGCGTCGCGCGCGGTGAAGCAGCCGGCGGTGTTCGGCAGCGCCTCGACGCCGCGCTCGGAGATGACGTCGAGCACCGACCCCTCGGCCGCCGGATCGAGCCGCCGGATCGCGACCGTGACGAGCTCCGCCTCGCTGGCGTCGATGGCGTCGGCGAGCGTCTGCAGGCGGGTGAAGCCACCGGTGCCGAGCAGCAGGCGCGAGCGCAGCTTGCGGCTGGCGATGACGAGCGGGCCGGTCATCCGCCCTGCGTCGCCGTGACGATCTCCACGTGCGCGCCCTCCGTCACCTCGTGCGTCGGCCATGCGCCGCGCGTCGCGATCTCCGAGTCGACCGCGATGGCGATTCCGGGCGCCTCAGGATCGATGTCCAGCCCGATGAGGACCTCGCGGATCGTCGCCGGAGCAGCGACGTCGGCCGGCTTGCCGTTGACGTAGATCACGCCGGCGCCTCCTGCCGCGTCCGCGCAAAGCGCCCGGGCGCGAACGCCGCCGGGACCGCGCCGCCATCCAGCGCGCCGGCGACGAGCTCGGCCGTCACCGGCGCGAGCAGGATCCCGTTGCGGTGGTGGCCGGCGGCCCAAACGAGGCCCTCGACGGCGTCGCTGCGGCCGAGCAGCGGGGCATTATCGGGCGTCGCCGGGCGCAGGCCCGCCGCCGTCTCCTCGACGATCAGCTCGTGGACGCCCGGAACGAGCTCGCCCGCGTCGCGCAGCAGCTCGTACAGCGCGCCGGCCGTGACGCTCGTGTCGAAGCCGCGCTCCTCCATCGTCGCTCCCAGCACGTAGCGCCCGTCGCCGCGCGGGACGAGATAGCCGCCCTCGAAGCGCACGATCCGCTCGAGCAGCCCGGGGCCGTCGGGATCGCGCAGGCGCAGGATCTGCCCCTTGACCGGCCGCAGCGGCGACCGCGCGCCGTCCGGCAGGCCGTCGAGCTGCGCGGTCCACGCCCCCGCGGCGAGCACGACCTGACCCGCGGCCACGTGCTCGCCGCCGGCCAGCGCGACGCCGGCCACCCGGTCGTCCTCGATCACGATCCGCTGCACGGCCGCGCCGGTGCGCAGGACCGCGCCTTCCCGGCGCGCGGCCTCGGCGAGCGCAAGCACGAGCGCGCGGGGATCGGCCGCATGGTCGCCCGGCACGTCGAGCGCGAGGCGGATCGTCGGCGCCAGGGAGGGCTCCAGCCGGCGAGCGGCGCTCGGGCGAAGGCGGGCCGCCTCGAGACCGAGCTCGCGGCGCAGCGCGAGCTCGCGCTCGAGCGCCTGCGCCTCGTCGGCGTCGCGGGCGACGACGAGCGCGCCGCAGCGGCGCAGGATCGACTGCGCATCGGCTTGTGCCGCCGCGGCCAGCTCGGCGGCGAAGGCGGGCCACGCACGGGCGCTGCGCAGTCCGAGATCCAGCAGCGCGAGCTCGCCGGGATCGGCCTCGGTCACCGGCGCCAGCATCCCCGCGGCGACGTGCGAGGCGCCGGCGCCGAGCGTGCCACGTTCGAGCACGCAGACCGAGCCGCCGCGCTGAGCGACGCGCCAGGCGACGGCCAGCCCGATGACACCGCCGCCGATGACGACGACGTCGGTTGCTGCGCTGCGCTGTTGCGACATGACACCTCGCTTCGCCGGCATGACCCGGATCAGCTGTTGACGGTCGGCGTGGCGCCCTCTCAGCCCGCGGTGCGGGCTCCCGTTGAACTCTCAATCCTACCCAGGAGACCAGCAAAGGTCTCGATGTCGGTCGGGGCGATGCGCGTCGGATGGCGCGGTTGACAAGGCAACATCGAAGCCCAGCCCACGCGGCTTGGGAGAATGGGCGCCATGTCCGCCGCACTGCAAGAGCGGCGCGCTCGCCTCGAGCGCGCCTGCCTGTACCTCGTGTGCTCCACGCGGCCCGGTGGCCGTGTGCTGGAGGAGGTGCTCGAGGCGGCGCTCGACGGCGGCGTCGACATCGTGCAGCTGCGCGACAGAGAGGTCTGCGACGACGAGCTGCTGCAGGCCGCGGCCGTCGCGCGCGGCCTGTGCGACCGGGCCGGCACGCTGCTGATCGTCAACGACCGGCCCGACCTCGTGGCCGCCGCGGGCGCCGACGGCTGCCACGTCGGACAGGCCGACATGACCCCGGCGGCGGCGCGCGAGCTGGCCGGGCCGGACGCGCTCGTCGGGCGCTCCACGCACTTCCCCGACGAGATCGGCGCGCCCGACGGCGCCGACTACATCGGGGTCGGCCCGGTCTACGCGACGCCGACGAAGCCCGGACGCCCGGCGGTGGGCGTCGAGCTCGTGCGCTTCGCCGCCCACCACGCGACCGTCCCGTTCTTCGCCATCGGCGGCATCGATCGGGCCAACGTCGCCGAGGTCGCCGCGGCGGGCGCAACGCGGATCGCGGTCGTCCGCGCGATCGCCGATGCCGCCGATCCGCGCGCTGCGGCCGCGGAACTGCGGGCAGCCGTCGAGCGGGAAGTCGTCGATGGGCTCGCGTAGCCGCAAGCGCCGACGCGGCGAAGCGATGGCCGTCGAGGCCGCGCCGCCGCCGCCCGAGGTCAAGGCGCCCTCGCCGGCCGAGGTCGAGCCGCCCCCGCCGGAGGTCGAGCCGCCCCCGCCGCCCGCGGCCGGGGTGCCGCCGGACGCCGCGGAGGTCATGCGGCGCGGGTACGCGCGCGGGCGCGAGCGCGACGAGTCGATCCGCGAGAGCCTCGAGCCGCTCGCCCCCGGCGAGCGGCCGACCGCGGTGACGGTCGCCGCGATCGTCGCGATCGTCTTCGCGATCGCGAACGTCATCGCCGCGCTCGCCGGGACCGATCTCTCGTCGGAGGAGAACAACCCGGTCGCGGTCACCACCGTGACGACCGCCATCCTCGTCATCGCCGCCATCGGCATGTGGCTGCGCCGCTACTGGGCGGTGCTCGGCTTCCAGGTCATCCTCGCGCTGCAGATCATCGCCGGGTCGCTCGCGCTCCTGCGCGTCGAGAAATGGTGGGTGGCGGTCGGCCTGACGGTCCTGCTCGTACTGCTCGGCTGGCTGTTCTGGAAGCTCGTGCGCGCGATGGCGCGCATCCAGATGCCCGAGCGACCGGGCAGGCGGCCCGGCGAACCGACTCGATAGGCTCGGCCGCAGATGGCCGAAGCCTCCTATGACTGCGTCGTGATCGGGTCGGGCCCCGGCGGCTACGTCGCCGCGATCCGCGCCGCCCAGCTCGGCATGAAGACCGCCGTAGTCGAGTCAGATCAGATCGGCGGGCGCTGCCTGAACTACGCGTGCATCCCGGCGAAGGCCGTCCTGCGCGTCGCAGATGTCCTGACCGAGATTCGCGAGGCCGACGACTTCGGCCTCAAGGTGTCCGATCCCGAGGTGGACTTCGACGCCGTCGGCGAGCGGCGCAAGAAGGTCATCAAGACGCTCACGGGCGGCGTGGCCGGGCTGCTGAAGAAAAACGGGGTCGACGTCATCGAGGGCCACGGCGCGGTCACCGACGAGGGCAACGTGAAGATCGGCGGCAACTTCGACGGCACCGAGATCGCCGCGAAGACCGTCATCCTCGCGACCGGATCGGTGAAGAAGCCGCTGCCGGGCACGCAGTTCGGCGGCCGCGTCATCGGCACCGAGGAGGCGTGGGCGCTCGAAGCGCTGCCCGAGACGCTGGCCGTCGTCGGCGCCGGCGCCTCGGGCACCGAGATCGCGTCCGCCTACGCGCGGCTGGGGAGCCAGGTCGTGCTCTACGAGGGCCTCGACCGCGTGCTGCCGACCGAGGATCCCGACATCTCCAAGCTCGCCGAGCGCGGCTTCAAGAAGCAGGGCATCAGGGTGCAGACGGGCGTCTTCGTCGAGGCCGTCGAAAGCCGCGAGGATCACGTCAGCTTCAGCGTCGGCGGGGAGCCGGCGACGGCCGAGTGGCTCGTCATCGCCACGGGTCGCGCGCCCGACCTCGAGGGCCTCGGCATCGAGGAGGCTCACATCGCGCTCACCGACGGGGGCCTCGTCGCGGTCGACGGGGCGATGCGCACGTCGCTGGACGGCGTCTACGCGATCGGCGACCTCGTGCCCGGTCCCGCGCTCGCGCACAAGGCCTCCGACGAGGGGATCATCGCCGCCGAGGACGCCGCCGGCTTCGAGACGCACCCGATCGAGTACATCGACGTCCCGCGGGCGACGTTCTGCTCGCCGAACGTCGGCAGCTTCGGCCTGACCGAGCAGCAGGCCCGCGACGCCGGCCACGACGTCGTCGTCGGCAAGCTCTCGTACGGCGCCGTCGGCGCGGGCACGGTCTACGGCGACCGCACCGGGCTCGTCAAGGTCATCGGTGAGCGCACGTACGGCGAGCTGCTCGGCGGCCACATCGTCGGGACGCGCGCGACCGAGCTCATCCAGGAGCTCGTCAACGTGCGCGCGCTGGAGGGCGGCTTCGGCGAGGTCGCGCGGATCGTGCACGGCCACCCGACGCTGTCGGAGGCCGTCATGGAGGCCGCGCGAGACGCCGATGGCTGGCTCATCCACGGCTGAGGTCCCTTGCGCCTCGGGCATCATTTCTGACATCATTCGATGCGTTGATTGATGCCTACGTGGGAAGGCGACCATGCGCACGACGATCTCGCTCGACGATGAGCTGCTGGCCGAAGCGCAGCGACTGACGGGCACGACCGAGAAAACAGCGCTCGTGCGGCAGGCCCTCGTCGCGCTGATCGAACGCGAGAGCGCCCGCCGCCTCGCCAAGCTGGGCGCCAGCGAGCCGATGCTCGAGGGCGCGCCCAGACGGCGATTCTCATCGGCGTGATCCTCGTCGACACGTCGGTCTGGATCGACCATCTCCGAGCCGGGGACTCCATCCTGGCGGGCCTGCTCGAGGACGGCGCCGTGCTGGGGCACCCGTGGGTGGTCGGCGAGCTCGCGCTGGGCAACCTGCACCGGCGCCGGGAAGTCATCGGCCTGCTCAACGGCCTGCCGCAGGCGATCGCAGCGACGCCCGCAGAGGTGCTGACCCTCGTCGAGCGCCACGAACTGCACGGGCGCGGCATCGGCTACGTCGACGCACAGCTCCTGGCCGCTACGAAGCTGACCCACGGCGCCGAGCTGTGGAGCGCAGATCGGCGCCTGGCCGGCGTCGCGTCACAACTCGGGTGCGCGTTCAAGGCGACGTGAGCGGGGCGAACGCGCTCGTCATCCACGCCGCAGGTAACGTTGAGCTCCAGTGGACGCGGCCCGGGCACAGCGACATTGATCCGCGCTGACACATCGGCGTGGCCGTAGCGCCGTGGCCGCCTCAGCCGGCGATAGCGCGCCGACCTTCTACTTCGATCTCGCTGTACCCGAGTGCTACCTCGTGGCCGAGCGGATCCTGCACGCGCTGCCCGTCGCGTGCGAGTGGCGACCCGTGCTCGCCACGGAACTCGGTGGTGGTGCCGCGACGTTCGGCGGCTGGCGCTGCGCCGAGGAGCGCGAGATCGAGCTCGCGCGCCTGGAGCGGGCGGCGGCCCGGTGCGACCTTCAGCCAGTCCGCTGGCCGCTCGAGCTGCCATTCGACTCCGCGTTTGCGATGCGCGCCGCCACGTACGCCGCGTCGATCGGCCGCGCGGTCGCCTTCGCCCAGGCCGCCTTCCGCCAGGCCTACGCCGCCGGCCGCGACCTCTCGGTTCCGGACAACGTGCTCATCGCGGCGTCGGCCTGCGAGATGCATCCGGCGGCGGTCCTGAAGGCGGCCGGGCTGCGCTCGGTCGCCGAGACGCTCGAGCGCACGACGGCGGAGGCGGCGCAGCGCGGGGTCACCGCGTTGCCGGCGATCTGGACAGACGATGCGGTGTTCAGCGGAGCCGACGGTCTCGACGCCGCCGCACGCGCACTGGTCGTGTGATCAGAGCTTCAGCTTCACCGAGCGCGTCGGTGTCTTCTTGTTGCCCGCGGCATCGGCGACCACGACCTTGAGCTTCACCGTGACCTTCTTGCCCGCACGCAACGCCCGCCGGATCGCCCTGCTAGTGCGCCCCCGCTATCCAGCATGACGCCATCCGCTACGCCGCTCCGCGACGCACGACCAGCAGACCAATCCCGTTTCAGCTCGTCAGCCTGATCGACCGCGTGCGCTTGGCGCCCGGGATCGTCCCGACGGCGTCGTTGGACCAATAGAGGTAGCCGCCGCGAACGGCCACGCCCTTCGGGCTCTTCGCGCCTGCGACGAAGAACGGGCCCGCGCCCGCGCCGCCGACGGTCGACCGCCCGAGCGTCGTGCCGCCGCCGTTGGCGCCGTTGTTCGCCCATTACAGGTAGGCGTGCGCGTCGGAGACGAAGCACCACGCGGCCAGAAAGCGGAGCGTTGCGGTCAGGCTGCAGCGACTGCCGGTACTGAGCACGCACGCAGGCTACTCTCGGGTCGATGAAGGCCAACCGCGCTTACCGGCTGCTGCACACACGCTCCAGCCGCCGCCCCGGCCGCCTGGACCCCACCCGCATCGACCATCTCGAGGTCGTCGAGGTCGCCTCGGGCGAGGTCGTCCTGTTCTGGGACGTGCCGGCGCCCGACGCCGCCAAGCGCGCACGCCGCCTGCGCGAGGATCTCGCCGGTCTCGACGAGGAGGAGTTCCTCGCGCGCTGGGGCGAGACGTAGTGCTCCGCCAGCTGCGCCACGAGCTGACCGGCAGGATCCGGCACTACGGCTCGCACGCGTTCGTCCGCTTCCCGCCGGAGCGGCGCGCCGCGTGGGCGCGGCACATCTACGCGCGCGACGGCCAGCAGGAGCGCGGACGGCTGGCCGGCTGGTTCGGCCGCGCGCCGCTGAGGATCGCCGCCGGACCGGCGCAGGGGATGGGCGTCTGCACCGCGCACCTGCCGTTGAACCACGGCCAGTTCGCCGACATCATCCGCGGCACGCTCGAGCCGTCGATCGCCGAGGCGCTGCAGCGCACCGTGCTGCCCGGCCACACCGTCTACGACATCGGCGCGAACGTCGGCTACTGGACGCTCGTCGCCGCGCGGCTCACCGGGCCGACAGGCCGCGTCGTCGCCTTCGAGCCGGTCCCGTGGTGCGCCGACGCGGTCGCGGCGAACATCGCACTCAACGAGCTCGCGCACGCCGAGGTGCGCGGCGTGGCCGTCAGCGATGTGAGCGGCCTCGATCGCCTCATCGTCACCGGCGACGCCGGCCACTCGCTGCTCGCCTCCGTCGCCTCGCACCCCGACCCGCGCGAGGAGATCGACGTCGACACGGTCGCCATCGACGACCTCGTCGCCGGCGGTGTGATCCCGCCGCCGGACGTCCTGAAGATCGACACCGAGGGCGCCGAGCTGCGCGTGCTCGAGGGGATGCGCGCGACGCTCGCCGGCCACGGGCCGCGGCTCATCTGCGAGGTGCACAACACGAACGCCGCGTTCGCCGCGCTCATGGACGAGGTCGGCTACCGCGTCACGAACCTGACGAACGCGCTGCCGGTCACCGAGGCGGGCGTCCACATCCACGTGCTGGCCGAGCCGCGCGACTGACGCCGAGGACCGGTCACGGACGGCGCCCCCGGCTCGGTACGCTGGATCGTCAATGGCAGAGCGCGTCGCCGAGACCGCCGGACAAGCCGGCCTTCCCGAACCCGACGCCGCGCGTGAGTGGCTCGCCACGATGCTGCTCATCCGCCGCTTCGAGGAGCGCGCGGGCGAGATGTACGCGAAGGCGAAGGTCGGCGGCTTCCTGCACCTCGCGATCGGCGAGGAGGCGACGATCGTCGGCTCCACGCGCGCGCTGCGCGACCAGGACTACCTCATCTCGACGTACCGCTCGCACGGCCACACGCTCGCGCGCGGCTCGGATCCGAACAGGGTGATGGCGGAGCTCTTCGGCCGCGTCGATGGGCTGTGCAAGGGCCGCGGCGGCTCGATGCACATGTTCGACCTCGAAAAGCGCTTCATGGGCGGCTACGGGATCGTCGGCGGCAACCTGCCGCTCGCCGCGGGCTTCGCGCTGGCGTCGGACTACCTCGAGCGCGACGAGGTGACGCTGTGCCAGTTCGGCGACGGCGCCTCGAACCAGGGCACGTTCGGCGAGACGATGAACCTCGCCGCGCTGTGGAAGCTGCCGGTCGTGTTCATGGTCACGAACAACCAGTTCGGGATGGGGACGTCGCTCGAACGCCACTCCGCGGTGACCGACCTCATGCGCAAGGGCGAGGGCTTCGGGGTGCCCGGCATGCGCTGCGACGGGATGGACATCGCCGCCACGCACGCGGTCACCTCCGAGGCGCTGCGGATCGCCCGCGAGGAGCGCCGGCCGGTGCTCGTCGAAGCCGTCACGTACCGCTTCCGCGGTCACTCGATGGCCGACCCCGAGGAATACCGCACGAAGGAGCAGGTCGACGAGTGGCGCAAGCGCGACCCGATCGCCGTCTTCGGCGATGAGCTCGTCGCGGCGGGGATCCTCGACGAGGACGAGCGCGAGCGGATGGACCGCGAGACGGTCGAGCGCGTCGACGAAGCCGTCGCGTTCGCCGACGCGTCGCCCTTCCCCTCGCCGAACGCCCTGTACGACGACATCTACGTGCTCGGCGACCAGGTCGGCGGCTGGTACTCCGTCGACGAGCGCACGCCGACGCCGCACCGCGGCGAGGACGAGCGCCGGATGGACAGCGCCGACCTCCCCCACGACGAGCACGCCGACCGCGCGGCGCCCAAGCCCGCCGACGCCGCCCAGGAGGGCGCCGGCTGATGGCCGTCATGCGCTATCGCGAGGCGCTCAACGAGGCGCTGCGCGAGGAGATGCAGCGCGACCCGAGCGTCATGCTCATGGGCGAGGACATCGGCGTCTTCAACGGCGCGTTCAAGGTCACGGCAGGGCTGCTCGAGGAGTTCGGCGACAGGCGCGTGCGCGACACACCGATCTCGGAGAACACGATCGTCGGCATGGGCGTCGGCGCGGCGATGACCGGCCTGCGGCCGATCGTCGAGCTCATGACGATCAACTTCTCGCTGCTGGCGATGGACCAGATCGTCAACCACGCCGCCACGATCCGCTACATGTTCGGCGGCCAGGTGAAGGTGCCGATGGTCGTGCGCATGCCGCAGGGCGCAGGCCACCAGCTCGGGCCGACGCACTCGCATTCGTGGGAGGCGCTCTACCTCCACGTTCCCGGCCTTCTCGTCGCGACGCCGACGACGGCCGCCGACGCCAAGGGGCTGCTCAAGGCGGCGATCCGCGACGACAACCCGGTCGTCTTCATCGAGCACGAGTACCTCTACGGCCAGCGCGGCGAGGTGCCCGACGACGAGGACTTCATCGTGCGCTTCGGCGAGGCGGCGATCCGCCGCGAGGGCTCGGACGTGACGATCGTCGGCATCTCGCGCATGGCGCTGACCGCCGCCCGCGCGGCGAAGACGCTGAGCGAGGAGCACGGCATCGAGGCCGAGGTCATCGACCCGCGCACGCTGCGCCCGCTCGACCTCGACACGATCCTCGCGTCCGTGCGCAAGACGAACCGCTGCGTCATCGTCGAGGAGGGCTGGCCGCACGGCGGCGTCGGCGCGAACCTGGCCGCGCTCGTGCAGGAGCAGGCCTTCGACGACCTCGATGCGCCGGTGCAGCGCGTCACCGGCGCCGACGTGCCGATGCCCTACTCCAAGCCGCTCGAGCAGATCGCCTTCCCGCACGAGCCGCAGATCATCGACGCGGTGCTCGCGTCGGTCGGGCAGCGCTAGTGGTTCCTCCTGCGTGCCACTATGAGCTTGGGCCGCCGCTGGCGATCAGCGGCCGATCCACGCACGCAGGGGCACGCTGGAGGGCCCACTGATGGCGATCGAGATCGTCATGCCGCGCCTGTCGGACTCGATGGAGGAGGGGACGATCCTCAAGTGGCTGAAGGGCGACGGCGAGCAGGTCAGCCGCGGCGAGCCGCTGGCGGAGATCGAGACCGACAAGGCGACGCTCACCTACGAGGCCGACGCCGCCGGGGTGCTGACGATCGTCGCCGCGGCGGGGGAGACGCACCCGATCGGCACGGTCATCGCGCGGCTCGAGACGAACGGCGCGGCAGCGGCCGGGGCGCCCGAGCCGGGACCCGAGCACGAGCCGGCCG